>DATHQX010000068.1:0-22656 GCA_035482295.1 Verrucomicrobiia bacterium | reverse complement strand
CTGCGCGAGAAGGCCGGCGCTTCCGAGTTGGAAGAAGCCGAGACCGAACAGGCGGCGTAGCTTCGGGTAGAACAGACCTCCAGGTCCGCGTCTTGCGAAGAGAGAAATTTTAGGGCCGGCTTTAGCCGGCAGCAATCTTTCGAGGGAATCGTAATGGCACACAAAAAAGGTTTAGGAAGCTCACGAAACGGCCGCGACTCTAACGCGCAGCGGCTGGGCGTGAAATCTTTCGGCGGCCAGCTGGTCTCCGGCGGCACCATCATCATTCGCCAGCGCGGCACGCGCATCAAGCCCGGCCTCAACGTCGGTCGCGGCAAAGACGACACTCTCTTCGCCAAGATCACCGGCACGGTGGAGTTCAAGGACCGCGGCTCGATGGGCAAGTTCGTCTCGATCATCCCCGAAGGCAGCAATTAGCACTTGGCATCTAGCCAATGCTGAAGCGCGCCGCATCTCGGAAACCGTTCATACGTGTCACCTCAGGCCTCGTGGCAACGAGGCCTTTGCTGTTGAGGCTAACGGCTAATTGCCGCTTTTCCGATGTTCGTCGATGAAGCCAAAATTCGAGTGAAGGCCGGAGACGGCGGCAACGGCTGCATGGCCTTCCGTCGCGAAAAATTCGTGCCTCGCGGCGGCCCCTCCGGCGGCGACGGCGGACGTGGCGGCGACGTCATCATGGAATCCAGCGAGCGCCACAACACGCTGGTCCATTTCCGCTTCAATCCCGAATACAAAGCCGAGCGCGGCCGTCACGGCGAAGGCTCGGACAAGACCGGACGCGAGGGCGAAAACATCGTTCTGAAAGTTCCCGTCGGCACAATCGTCTATGACGAGCTCACCGGCGAGTTGGTCCACGACTTCTCGCATCCTGACGAGCGCGTAGTTGTTGCGCGCGGTGGACGCGGCGGACGCGGCAACGCGCAATTCGCTACCTCAACTCATCAGGCGCCGCGCGAGCACGAAGAAGGACGCCCGGGGGAAGAGCGCGATTTGCGGCTGGAGTTGAAGCTGCTCGCCGACATCGGTCTGGTGGGCTACCCCAACGCCGGCAAGAGCACGCTGATCTCGCGCATCTCGGCCGCCAAGCCTAAGATCGCCGACTATCCCTTCACCACGCTGCAACCGAATCTTGGCGTGGTAGTCGTGGGCGATCCGTCCGAGGACGTCAGCTTCGTGGTCGCCGACATTCCCGGCCTGATCGAGGGCGCCAGCGGAGGCGCCGGGCTGGGCACGCAGTTCCTCAAGCACATCGAACGCACGCGGCTGCTGGTGCATCTGGTCGACGTGTCCGATGCCAGCGGTCGTCCCGATCCTGTCGAGGACTACGAGGTCATCACGCGCGAGCTGGCCAGCTTCGGCGCCGGCCTCGATACCAAGCCCACCATCGTCGCCGCCTCGAAGATCGACGCCGCTAATAAAGACAAGCTCGCCAAGCTGGAGCGCTACTGCAAGCGTAAGAAGCTGGACCTGATTCCAATCTCGGCCGTGACCGGCGAAGGCATTGAAGAGTTGAAGTACGCCATGGCCAGGAAACTGGCGAAGCTGAAAGCGGAGTAGTCCTCGGCTAGACCCCTGTTGGTGAACGGATTGTCATCCTGAGGAGGGCCTTCAGCCCGACGAAGGATCTGCGGTCCTCTTGTACTGCGGAATGTAGGCTTGTGCCACCGCCGGCGAGCCGCAGATCCTTCGACCACGGCGCGCAACAGCGGGGCGCCTCCGCTCAGGATGACAATTCAAAAGGTGAGTGCTTGCGCGAGCGATACATTGCAAGCTGTGGCACGGCCTAAACTGTCGCAGGGCATCGTTTCGACCGCTCGCGTTATAGTGGTTTCGCAATGCTTTGCTAATTGCTAACGGCTGATTCCTAATGGCTGCCTCATGAACCTCGCGCTCTTTGGCGGAACCTTCGATCCCATTCACCGCGGACACATGACGGTCGCGCGCGCGGCCGTCGATGCTCTAGGGTTGAAGCAGGTGTGGTTCGTGCCAGCCGACATCCCTCCGCACAAGCAGAAGACGCCGATCACGTCCTTCTATCACCGCTACGCGATGGTTGCGTTGGCGCTGGCGGGCGAGAAGGACCTGATCTCGTCGCTGGTCGAGGCGCCCGATCCCAACGCGGGAGCCAAGCGCCAACCGAGCTACTCGCTCGAGACCGTGCGGCGAGTGAAGAAGTCGCTGGGCAAGAGCGACCACTTATACTTTCTTATCGGGATGGACGCCTTCCAGGACATCGCCAAGTGGTACAAAGCCGAAGAACTGCTGGCCGAGTGCGACTTCATCGTGGCGGCGCGTCCGGGATTTTCGTTGGCCGATGTAGCGTCATCGCTGCCGCAGAAGCTGCGTCCGTCGCCCAGCGTGACCAAGCTGTTTCGCAAGGAGAAGATTTCGGGGCCGCTGGTGCTGCCCGGAGCGACGCTGCACATGCTGCCTGAGACGCATGAGACAGTTTCGGCAACACAGATCCGGGCCGCGGCGGAAAAAGGTGCGGCGTTGAAGCGACTGGTTCCGGATTCCGTGGCAGACTACATCCAAAAGGAACGGTTGTATCGGAGAAAATAGTGGCCAGTGGTCAGTGGCCAGTAAGACGAAGAGCTAAAAGCCAAGAGGCAAGAGCCGAGAGCAAAAAGCTAAGAGCAAGAAACGAGTAAGCGGACTTTTACTTCATGAAGAAAAATGAGATTCGAGCGCAGGTGGCCATCGCGGTCAAAGCCTGCCAGGAAAAGAAGGCCGAAAATATCACCATCCTGCAACTGGACGAGCAGGCCAGCGGCTTTACCGATTACTTCCTCGTCTGCTCGGGCAGCAATCCGAGGCAAGTGCAGGCCATCTCCGACGAGATCGACCAGAAGCTGAGCGCTGACGGCGTCGAACCCAAGCACATTGAGGGCTACAACCAGGCCGAGTGGTTGCTGATGGACTACGTCGACTTCGTGGTGCACATCTTCTCGGAGAGCGCACGCAAGTTCTACGACCTGGAGCGGCTTTGGAAGACCGCAACGCGCGTCGATGTCGCCGACCTGTTGAAGCCCGCTGCGAAGAAAGCCGCCAAGCGCGCTCCAGCAAAGGCCGCCAAAGTAGCGAAACCGGCGAAGAAGACTGCCGCGCGCAAACGCACGCCCGCCAGGCGCAAGAGCTCGTAGGCCGTGAGACTGCACATCGCATGGATCGGCCGGACGAAGAGCGCTCCCATTCAATCGTTGACGGCGGAGTACATGAAGCGGATGGCGCACTTTGCCGCCTGCGACGCGCACGAGCTGACGTCGGAGGCTGCGCTGCTCAAGCTGCTGGAGAAGAGTTCGGGCCGGACGCAGCCGGTGCTGGTGCTGCTCGATTCACGCGGACGCCAGCTCACCTCGGAAGAGATTGCTAACTTCCTCGAGTATCACCAGTCTCATGACACGCAGGAATTGTTGTTCGCCGTGGGTCCGGCCGACGGCTGGAGCGACGAGACGCGCAGTCATGCGAAGACGGTTCTGTCGTTCGGGAAGATCACGCTCCCGCATGAACTGGCGCGTGTGGTGCTGCTGGAGCAGCTGTACCGGGGATTCACGATTTTGAAGGGACATCCGTACCACGGCGGGCATTGACCCGCACCAAGAAAGGGCTGGAGCATAACGCTCCAGCCCTCAGTTGTAACACTAGCCGCTAATCCCTTACTTGGTGATCTTCTCGCCAATCGACTTTGCCTGCGTGAACAGCAGCAGGTAGTCAGGGCCGCCGGCCTTCGAGTCGGTTCCCGACATGTTGAAGCCGCCGAACGGATGCGCGCCCACCATCGCTCCCGTGCACTTACGGTTGATGTACAGGTTGCCGACGTGGAACTGCTCCTTAGCGACGTTGATCTTGTCGTCGGAGCTGGTGTACACCGCGCCGGTCAGGCCGAACTCGGTGTTGTTGGCAATTGACAAGCCGTGCTCGAAATTCTTCGACTTGATCACCGCCAGCACCGGCCCGAAGATCTCCTGCTGCGAGATGGTGCCCATCGGATCGACGTCGGCAATAACCGTCGGCTTGATGAAGTAGCCGTCGCCCAGCTCGGTAGCGCGCTCGCCGCCCGTAATCAGGCGACCGCCTTCGGCAATGCCCTTCTGGACGTAACCGAGGATCGATTTCATCGACTTTTCGTTGACCACCGGACCCATATTTGGGTTCTGCGTGGGGTCGCCCACCGTGATCCTCTCGACGCGCTCTTTCAGGCGCTGCAGGAATTTGTCATAAACGCGCTCATCGATGATGGCGCGCGAGCAGGCCGAGCACTTCTGGCCGCTGAAGCCGAAGGCCGCGCTGGTCACGTCTTCAATCGCCACATCCAGATCGGCATCGGCATCGACGATGATGGAGTCTTTGCCGCCCATCTCGAGGATGGTGCGCTTGATCCATAGTTGACCGGGTTGCTGCACGGCCGCACGCTGGTTGATGTGCAGACCCACTTCCTTCGATCCGGTAAACGCGATGTAGCGCGTCTTGGGGTGCTCGACGACCTTGCCGCCGAAGTCGCTGCCGTGACCGGGACAGAAATTCACCACGCCGTCCGGCAAGCCGGCTTCTTCCAGGATTTCGAAGAACTTCGCTGCGATGGTTGGCGAATCACCTGAGGGCTTCAGAATCACGGTGTTGCCGCAGACAACGGACGCCAGCGTCATGCCGCCCATTATGGCGCCGGGGAAATTCCACGGTGGAATGACAGCGCCGACGCCGAGCGGAATGTAGCGCAGCCAGTCGTGCTCGCCGGGAAGTTGCACTGGAGTCTGAGCTTGAGCCAGGCGCAGCGCCTCAAGCGCGTAGAAATCGGTGAAGTCGATCAGTTCCGCGATGTCGCCGTCGGCCTCCGCCCAGTTCTTACCAACCTCGAAGACCATCCACGCCATCAATTCGAACTTGCGCTCGCGCAGCAGGTGGCTGACGCGAAAGAGCAGGTTCGTGCGCTCCTCGACCGAGCTGTACTTCCAGGTCTCGAAGGCCTTCAACGCCGCCTGCATGGCCGGCTCGACCTCCGCCACGCCTGCGGTGGCGAACACGCCAACCACTTCCGACGGCTTGGCCGGATTCAGCGACTGGGTCTTCTCTTCCGTCTTCACCCGGCGTCCGCCGATGACGAGATCGTATTCGTGACCCAGTTCATTACGGACCTTTTCGATGGCGGCGCGCATCTTGCGCTGGTTCTCGGGATTGCTCCAGTCGATTGAGGGCTCGTTCTTGAAGCTTTCGGGAATGCGGGCGTTGTTGATGGTGGCGGCGCCGCGGGTGCCTTCGCGCGCCGGGGTCATGGTGCTGGCCATAAATGCGTCCTCTCAGATGCTTGATTTCGGGATGACTCTTAGTAGATGCCACACACTCGGCTGGGATGCGGAGCGCGGGCTAACCCCATATTTTACGCCCTTCCAAGGCCGTTCTGGAAAACTGAGCGAACAGAGGTAGCGGTCAGTTTGAAGTTCCAGTTTCGACCCCTTGTGGATTTCCCTCAGCCGCCAATCGAACGGATGACCCGAGCCGGATTTCCGCCGACAAGGGTATTCGCGAGAACGTTCTTGGTGACTACCGAACCCGCCGCGACGACCGAGTTCTCGCCTACGGTTACACCACCGATGATGGTCGCGCCCGCTGCGACCCACACGCCTTTTTCAATCACGATGGGTTTTCCGACTGTAGCCGCGCGTCGCTGCGAAGGTTCAAGGGGATGGCCCGCTGTGATGATGCTCACGTTCGGCCCGATCATCACATCGTCCCCGATATCGAGGCCGCCAAGGTCATAGAAGGTGCAGTTCTGATTTACGAAGACATTATGCCCGACGCGGATTTCGTCCCCGCCGGCAGTAAAAAATGGAGGGATCAGCAAGAAGCTCTCATCTACGTTCTTACCGATAAGTTCGCTGAACAAGGCCCGAATTTCGTCTGTATCGTCGAACGTTAAACGGTTAAGTCTGGCGGTGATCGCCATCGCTCGTTTGACGTTTGCCAACATGGCCGCCGATTCCGGGGTCCTGCCGTGAATTATCTTCGTGTGATCGTCATTCGGCATTCGTCATCTTCCTCGGTTTGCGGTTGACGGTCCGTTTTGGCGCACCAAGCCAACCGAGACTCGCTGAGTGTAGCCCCAAAGCGGAAGCGCCGGAATCCGGCTGGAGGTGATACCGAATGACCCACTTGCCGCCTAGAGGAGCCGGGCTCCGATTGCCCGCCCCTTCTGGGGCGTGATAACCTCCCGCACGGTCCCTGTTTCGAGCCGTTTGGAGGCAATTTGCATGGCTGTCATCATCCTCATCGTCGTACTGGTGATCATTGCCGTTGTCTTGATAGGTATTTACAACAGCCTGGTGCAGCTCCGAGTGCGAGCCGACAACGCCTGGGCGGATATCGATGTCCAACTCAAGCGCCGTTATGACCTGATCCCAAACTTGGTCGAGACCGTGAAGGGCTATGCGGCGCACGAAAAGGGCACGTTCGAAAACGTTGCCAAGTTCCGCAGCGCCGCCATGGCCGCTTCCACTCCGGCGGAAAAGAGCGAGGCCGAGGGCCAGTTGACCTACGCCCTGCGCGGGCTGCTGGCGGTCGCCGAATCCTATCCGCAGCTGCAGGCTTCGCAACAGTTCCAGTCGTTGCAAGGCTCGCTGACCGGGCTGGAAGACGCCATTCAGAACGCGCGACGCTACTACAACGCCGTGGTGCGTGATCTCAATACCAAGATTCAGACGTTTCCGAGCAACATCGTGGCGGGGATGTTCCACATCCAGACAAAGCAGTTCTTCGACGTCACGGATCCTGCGCAGCGTGAACCCGTAGCGGTGAAGTTCTGAAATGACTTCCGCAGGTTGTGAAGCCGACGGCATAAAAGATTTAGGGAAAAAATCCACACCCAAGCAAAATCGGCTTGGGTGGGGCACCCGCGTCTTATCTGTTCTGACGTTGCTTCTGTCCATCTGCTGCCTTCCAACTTCTGCCTTAGCCCGCGAATGGCACATCACCCGCTTCGTCAGTAACGTTACCGTCGGCCAGGACGGCGGGATGGATGTGCGCGAGTACCTCATCATCGATTTCAAAGGCGATTATCACGGCATCTATCGCGACATCCCCATCGAGTATCCGGGACCGCACGGTACGAACTACGAATTGTTCCTCAGCGTCACGGCTGTAACCGACGGTCAAGGCCAGAAGCTGAAATACGACTCCAAGGTGCAGAACGGATCCCGGCACCTGAAGATATACATTCCCAACGCGTCCGACAGCACGCAGACCGTCCAGATCAGCTACACGGTCAAGAATGGCGTTCGCTGGTTCGATGGCTACGACGAACTCTATTGGAACGTGACCGGGCTCGACTGGCCAGTGCCCGTCGACAGCGCCTCGGCCATCATTCTGTTTCCGGCGAATGCGGCCGGCAATCTGCGCGCGCAGGCCTTCACCGGCGTCTACGGGTCCACGACCGAAGACGCCAGTGTGGTGGTCAATGGCAACGTCGTCCGGGTGCAGGCCAACGACTCGCTCCAAATGCACGAGGGCCTCACGGCCGACGTAGCCATCAGCAAAGGCGTGCTGAACCAGCCCACTAGTCTGACCTTTGCAATCTGGTTCATCCGAAGCAACGCGATCGTTCTTCTGCCGCTGTGGACCTTCGTCGTGATGTTCTTCTTCTGGTGGACAAAGGGCCGCGATCCGAAGGCCGACACGTCGGTCGCACCGATGTATGAGCCACCAAAAGACATGACGCCGGCAGAGGTGGGAGCTCTGGTCGATGACAGCGTGCATCCGCGCGACATTACCGCGACGCTGGTCGACCTGGCGGTAAAGGGCTACATCAAGATTGAAGAGACAGAGTCGAAAACGTTTCTGTTCTCGCATCGCGATTACATCTTTCATTCCCTGAAAGACCCAGTTGCCTGGACGCCGGACGCGCTGCAGGCTCACGAGCGCGTCATGCTGAATCACCTCTTCCGCAATGGCCTGACGCAGATACGCCTGTCGGAATTACGCAACCAGTTCTATGTTGCGATTCCAACGATCAAAGAAGACATCCTGGTTCAGCTCAAAGGGAAAGGGATGTATTCGGTGGATCCGGAATCGGCGCACGCCTACGTGGTTGCCGGGGTCATCCTTGCTGCCGCGCCATTCGTGCTGCTCCAGGTGCTGGGGTGGGCAGATATATTCAACTCCATTGGACTGCTGGTGGTTGCGGCTTTCATCTCGTTGATCATCGTGTTGCTGTTCGCGCGCATCATGACGGCGAAGTCACTGAAGGGCGTGCGCACCAAGATTGAGATTCTCGGCTTGCAGGAGTTCATCAACCGCGTCGACGCGGATCGTCTGAAGCGCATGCCGCCGGATACTTTCGAGAAGATCCTGCCCTTCGCAATGGCGTTGGGCATTGAGAACCGCTGGGCAAAGGCCTTTCAGGGAATCGTACAGAATCCGCCGAGTTGGTATGTCGGACCCACGCCTTACGTCGGTTTCAATCCCATCTTCTTCGCCAGTTCCATGCATGCCATGGCCTCCGACGCACATCAGGCATTCGTGACCGCCCCGCGGGCGAGCAGTACCGGCTCGGGTTTCGGTGGAGGCTTTGGCGGTGGTGGCGGCGGATTTAGCGGAGGCGGTTTTGGCGGCGGCGGCGGCGGAGCGTTCTAGCAGCTCGCTTCTTCTTCATCCTCAACCTACGACAACCCTACGGAGCTTAGGAAGCTGCAGGGCGTTCCTGCCTTTGCAAGCAGAATGCAACGCCTTGCATTAGGAAATTCGTACCGTTCCGTAGTTGTCACGACTCAACTTCTTCATTGCGATTGGCGATTAAGGTGCATTAGGCTATCGCCAGTGGTTCCAGCCAGATCCACGCACACGGGCTCCCATGCATGTCAACTTCAAAGCGCTGCCGGCGCTTATCGCGCTGGCGATCCTGGTTGCCGTATTTGCGGCCATCTCCCGTCAGCATTCGAAGGAGAGGGTAAGGCTTTGGTTGTTGGGATGGGCGTTCGTGCTGCTGCGTTCGGTCATCCAGTTTATTCACCCGGCAGGCCCCCGCTGGTTCAACCTCGATGTGGGAATGGGACTGGGCGCGCTGCAGCTGGCCAGCATCAGCTTCGTAGTTTCGGTCGCTCCTAAAGCGGCCACTCTGCGCCGGCAACTTGTTCTTGGGGCTTTGTTGGGAATTCCGGCGCTGACCCTTACTTTCGCCATCATCGTTGGCGTTGAGTCCCGGCTGTTCTACTACACGGTCGTCGCTCTCACTCTGATTGGTACCCTGCTCTTGATTGCGCGCTGGTACAAAAGGCTTTCCGCATATGTAATCGCGGTTAGCCTGGGGATGATCGCTCTGGCGGCGTCGACCGTTTGGAGCATCGCCACTGGTAACGAAGAATTCAGCGTTCACCTGATCCTGGGGGCGATGAACCTCTTCGCTGCGGGGCTGTTCTGGTATCGCTTGCACCGCGCCTCCGCCGGAGTGCTGGCGGCTGTTATCGGGTTCGTGGCCTGGGGCGTCTTTCCAACGATACTCGCGCTGCAAAAAGTCACAAGCCTTCAAGTCATCGAGTCAGAGGTCTGGAACATCCCCAAGTATCTGGTCGCCGTTGGCATGATCGTAACCTTGCTCGAAGACCAGATCCGCTGGAGCGAGCACCTCGCCTATCACGATGCCCTGACTGGATTGCCCAATCGGCGTCTGGTGCAGGATCGCCTGCTCCAGGCCATGGCACACGCGGATCGCGCTGCGCATAAAGTCGCCGTGCTGCTGCTCGATCTCGACGACTTCAAGGAAGTCAACGACACCTTTGGACACAAAGTGGGCGATGCCGCGTTGCAGCAGGTGGTAGCGCGGCTCTCCAGCCGCATGCGCGCCTCTGACACCCTGGCCCGCACCGGTGGCGACGAGTTCACGGTCATCAGCGAAGTACCTAATCATCAGGGCGCCCAGACCCTGGTCTCCGCGCTGGAGTCTGCCTTGGTGCTGCCCCTCAGGATTGACGGCAAACTGGTGCGGACGGGAGTCAGCGTCGGCTACGCGCTTTATCCCGACAGCGGCACTGATCCGCTGGAGTTGTACGCTGCCGCTGACCGAGCGATGTACGCTGCCAAGCGCGGCAGCCGCGCAGTCCGCTCGTCCGCAAGCGGCAACGCCGCTGTGTAGAAACTATTCCCGCTCCACTGCTCTAAAATGAAGTAGCAATGCCAGACACTAAGCCAACGCGTCTGACGGAGATGGTGAAAGCCGCGGGTTGAGCCAGCAAGCTAAGTCCAGCGGTGCTGGACTCGGTGCTTGGGAAATTAGCCCGGCAACACGATCCCAACGTCCTCGTCGGCTTCGACACAGCCGACGACGCCGGCGTGTATCAACTCACGCCTGAGCTGGCGCTCGTCCAAACCGTCGACTTCTTCACGCCTATCGTCGACGATCCTTACGTCTTCGGACAGATCGCAGCTACCAACTCGCTCAGTGACGTCTACGCCATGGGAGGGCGGCCCATCACTGCGTTAGCGATGGTCTGCTTCCCTGATGACGGCGATCCCAAGGTGCTGGAAGAGATGCTGGCAGGCGGGCTGTCCAAAATGGTCGAGGCGAATTGTACTGTAATCGGCGGCCATAGTATTCGTGATCCGGAGATCAAACTCGGCTACTCGGTGACCGGAACGATCCATCCGAAGAAGGTCTTGGCCAACAGCTCCGCACAGGCCGGAGATCGCCTGCTTTTCACCAAGGCCATTGGTACAGGCGTAATCTCGACCGCCATCAAGCGGGAGAAAGCTGATTTCGCCTGGATCCGCGCGGCGGTGCGCTCGATGACGACACTGAACAAAGCCGCCGCGGAAGTCATCCTCGCCGGCACTTATGCGGTACACAGCGTCACCGATGTCACCGGCTTTGGACTCATCGGTCATGTGCGCGAGATGGCGCTGGGTTCCGGCGTCAGCATACAGATCTTCTCTTCAAAAGTGGCATTGCTACCGGGCGCAATGGAATGTGTCAGAGGGGGATACGTGCCGGGAGGCTTGAAATCCAATCGGCAGTTCGCCGAGGGCTGTGTAGAGTCGAGCGCCGACATTCCGTCGGACCTGCTCACGTTGCTTTATGATCCGCAGACGGCCGGAGGACTGCTCATTTCTGTCTCTGCGGACGATGCCGGCGGGCTCGCCCGCGATCTTCGAGATGCGGGCGTCGAGGCAGCGGAGATCGGCGAGGTCTTGCCGAAGCAAAAGCCACTCATCAGCGTGCTGCTCTGATGACCGGTTCTGGTTCCGTGAATGCTCCGTAACCCACGAGCATTAAGGTCTTTCCCTTCGCAGGAAACAAATCTCTGTTTGGCGGAATTCGTCGATTTCCACTCGCACGAATCGGCTTCTCGGAGTTACCATGTTCGACAACTCTGGTTTGGCGAAGGCCGCGCATTTCGGCTGTCGTTGCCGCCGCGATGCGATCCAGCCGGCCGTCTGTTTCGCAGCCGAGATCAATAGCTCTTGTTCGGATCGAGTTGCCAGAGCACACAGCTTCACAATCACGAGGAGACACGATGAAGTCGTACCGGGGTGTTGCGCTATCGATTCTTGCTTTCATGATTTCCGTGATGCTGGCAGCTTGCGGCGGAGGCGGCGGGAGCAAGCCCGCTCCGCCACCGGCCTTGACGATCACTTCCACCGTTCTCCCGAAGGGCTCGGTCAACGTACCGTATACCTTATACATTCAGGCCTCGGGCGGTACCGGCACGTACACTTTTTCAATCACCGCTGGCGCCCTGCCGACTGGTTTGAGCTTTACCAATTCGACTGGTCAGATTTCGGGCACACCAACGGTTGAAGGCGTCTCGAGCTTCACAGTGCAGGTCACCGATTCAGCGAATGCAACCGCATCTGCAAACCTTTCGATCACCATTCAGGGCGTCCTCATCCTCACTTGCGACAATTGCGCTCCGGGAACCAACGAACTGCCCTACGGCAATCCTGGCGTCACCTACAGCCAAACCTTGTCGGTAACGGGTGGCCAGGCGCCGTATACATGGTGCGTGGTTGAGAGCAGCGGTGCTTGCGACAACGGCTCGCAGGGTGCACTGCCGCCCGGCTTGACGATCACGACTAACAGCAGCGGGCAAGGCGTCATCTCCGGAACACCCACGACTCCTGGCACTCCGACCCAGTTCACCGTGCAGGTCAGGGATTCTGAGACGATTGCCTCCAGCGGAAGCATGGCGCTGACTCTGACAATCTTCGATCTTGGTCCGAAGTCACTACCCAACGGCCAACTGAATACGCCGTACAACGAGGCCGTCACTGCTCTGGGCGGAATACCGCCGTACACGTGGACGCTTACGGGCAGCTTGCCGCCAGGCTTGAATCTCGCCACCTGTATCAAGACTCAATCGCCGGCCTGCCTGATTAGCGGAACCCCAACCCAGGTTGGAACTACCAGTTTCACCTTGACGGTTACCGACGGTGAGACTGCGCCGGCAAGCGCTACTGCTACCGTCAGTATCATTATCGGTCCGCTGGCTACGAACGGAACCTTGACCGGTCAATACGCGATCGCATTTAACGGATTTAAGAGTGGCAACCCATTCCTGATGGTTGGTTCGATCGCCGCTGACGGAAACGGCAACATCACCTCCGGCGAGATCGACTACAACGACGGCACAGGAGAACCGTATCAACCGTCGCATTGTCTGGGTAACCCGATCTGTCCCATCGCGCAGGTCGTTCAAACTGGCTCAACCTACAACTTGACCGGCGGCAACCAGCTGGGCACGATGACGCTGAACACCATCGACAGCTCTGGCAACCCGCATACTTACAACTTCTCCATCTCGGTTTCCGGAAGTGGCTGTACTGCGGCTCGCCTTCTGTCGTCATGCGGAAGCCTGATCGAAACTGATCCGCAGATGTATGGATCAGGGGTGCTGAAGGTGCAAGATCCGGCGTTGTTCCAGATCAACGCCTTCTTCCCCGGAAACTTCGCATTGCTGGCGAACGGAGTCGACGCCGGCGGCGATCGCTACGCCGCTGCAGGCGCGGTGGGCACCAACCCTGGAACCCTGATCGACATCGATTGCAATGGAAACGGCTGGGGGCTGGATGCCTGCCCGCTGGACACGAACGACAACGGCAACAACGGAAGTGGAACCACAGTCTCCGATCCGTTCAAAGGCCAATTCTCCTCCACCATGGACTCCACCACCGGCCGCGGAACCTACGTCAACTTGACGTATCCCAATCACACCGGCGCGGTCTGCGGCGTACCGAGCGGCACGCTGTGCGGCTACGTCTACTACGTGGTGAACTACGCCGAGCTCATCATGATGTCGACTGACCCGCAGCAGAAGTCCGGCGCTCCTTTCGCCGATTTGACCCTGTGGCAGGGTTATCGACAGAAGTCTTCTGCCAGGGGCTGGGGATTGGGTTCACTGAATGCCGGCAACATCGTGTCGTTGACCGCCAACGATGGCGGCAACGCTGATGTGACCACCGGCCTGTTCACCGCGGATCTTGCAGGCAATGGCACCTTCACTTCCGACGAAAACGATGGTGGCAATCTGACGAATACGTCGGCCGCACCCGGAACCTATGCTTTGGGCACCTCAGGCAACCTGACCGGCCAGTTTATTTTGAGCGGCTTCCCGCAGTTTGGAACCGGTGGCGCGGTGATGTATATGTGGAGCGGAAACGGAGGAAACGGCGGGTACATCGTGGGCACTGACTCCAAGGCTACGGCTGGAACGTTGCAGCTGCAATTGCCTGCTCCTCCCGGAACCGGCTTCTCGGACTCGTTCGTCAATGGCAACTATGCAGGCGGTACGCTGTGGCCAATGATCGCTGCGGTCACCAATTCCGTCACCTATCTGCATGCTGACGGTATCGGGGATGCGACCGGCACACAGAACACCAGCGGTTCGGGCGGTACCGGTACGAATAACCTAACCCTGACCTATTCTGTGGACGGGACAGGCCGCGGCGTAGTGATGAACGGCAGCAATCAGTTTGGATTCTTGTATATCGTGAGTCCGAACAAGTTCGTCATGACGCCGACGGGCAACAATCCGGCACTCAATATCTTCATCACGGAACAGCCGGATTAGGGCAGAGTGCTGGAGGCGAGTACATATTGGAATGGTGAATGATTCCCGCTAGCGAATCGAAATCAGCAGCAAGAGTGAATTCGCCAGCGGGGATCACCAGCCAATCTGGCGCGTCTTCTCTGATCGCGACAAGGTGGGCCTGGATTCTATCCCTGCTGCTCATCGTCGCAACCGTCGCAGTCTATTACCCGGTCAAAGATCATCCCTTCGCGAATTACGACGATGACGCCTACGTCACCAGCAATCCACACGTACAAGCCGGTTTGACGTGGGAGACGGTGAAGTGGTCGTTCACCACGTATGAGTTCGCCAACTGGCATCCCCTGACCTGGCTCTCCCACGCGCTCGACTGCCAGCTCTTCGGCATGGATCCCGGGCCCCATCACGAAAGCAATCTGCTGCTGCACCTGGTGAACGTGTTGCTGTTGTTCTGGGTGCTGGCGCAGGCAACGGGATATCTCGGGCGCAGTGCGATGGTCGCGGCACTGTTTGCGCTGCATCCGATGAACGTCGAGTCGGTGGCGTGGATCGCCGAGCGCAAGAATCTGCTCAGCATGATCTTCTTCCTGCTCGCGCTGGCGGCCTATCGCTGGTACGCCCGCGAGCCGAAGCTCGGTCGCTATCTGGCAGTCGCTAGTCTGTACGCACTTGGATTGATGGCTAAGCCCCAGATCATCACGCTGCCTTGCGTGCTTCTGTTGTGGGATTACTGGCCCCTGCGACGCATGTTTCCGGAGTGGAAGAGCGTTTCCAGCGGGACGGCAGTGGAGACGCCGTTTCCAAGTCGACCGCTGAGCAGCCTGATCCTGGAAAAGCTTCCGCTATTTATGCTGGCGGGGATCAGCGCGCACTTGACGGAGATGGCGCAGCGGGCAAGCGGCTGGCATTCGGTGAAGTGGACGCGGACGATCCAGATCGGCAACGCCATCGTCTGTTGCGTCCGTTATCTGGCTAAGGCTTTTTGGCCATCGCACATGGCGGTCTTCTATCCGCATCCAGGCAGCTCGTTGCGAACGCAACAGGTCGTCCTGTCGACGCTGCTGTTGCTGGCAATAACGGTTGTCGTCCTGATGTATGCCCGCGCCTATCGTTATATCGCCGTCGGCTGGTTCTGGTTTCTCGGAACCCTGGTGCCCATGAGCGGAGTGGTCTCGCTTGGCGATCACGCCATGGCTGATCGCTATGCTTACCTGCCTTACATCGGCCTGTTCCTCATGATCTGCTGGACGGTAGCGGAGTGGGCATCTCGCCATAACATCGGTATTCGAGCCCTTGCCGCCGTCAGCATCTTGTTAGTGATCGCGCTGGCTGCGGTTGCCCACGTCCAGCTGAGCAACTGGAAGGACAACGTAACACTCTGGACACACGCACTCGAAGTCACGCCTGACAATTCCATTGCGGAAACTAGTCTTGGCTCTGCGTTGATGGACGACAAGCGCTTCGACGAGGCATTGACGCGCTTCCGCGCCGCGCTTGCCATCAGCCCACTGGATCCTGTGGCCAATCTCGATGCGGGATTTCTCGAGCAGAAGCAAGGGGATTTTCGTGCCGCCATCGAGCAGTACAAAACGGTGATCGCAACGTCGCAGAAGCCTGAGCTAACGAAGAAAGCTCTGATCAACCTCGGCTACGTCTATCGTGATCTCGGCGACACGCGGCAATCTCAGGAGAGCTTCGAGGCCGCCAAGGCAATTCAGTAGTCATCGCCTACTGTGCCGCCGCGGCTTGCGCGACCGGCTGGAAGCCCACCAGCTTCATTGCCTTCTTCGCCTCACGGCCTTTCATGAAGTACTCCCAGATGAAGCCGGTGCGGTAGTTCTCCACCATCAGCATCGTGATGCCCTGGTCGATGCCCAGCACGTCCACATCCGTCCAACTCGTTCGCGGATTGAACGCGTCGACGAAGCCGTATTTCTTCCACGCACGCAGGCCGTAGCTGTCGTAGAGATTCGCAAGGCAGGCGATGGTCTCTTTCGGCAGGAACGGCAGCGAGCCTCCGGGAGCGCACGGCACTACAGTTCCGTCGATGTAGCCAATCTCTGGTGGCCCTCCCCATGCCTGATATCCCAGACGCGAATCGGAGGCGGTGATGCCCCAGGTGTTGTCGTCGTAGTCGGGAAAGCGCCAGCGCAATGACTGACAGAACAGCTTGTGCGTATAAGTCGCGATCGCCGAATTCTGAAAGTAGTTGGCGTACTGATCGCGAACATTGCGGAAGTCGAACCACGCGTGCGAGTACTGATGCACGAACAGCGGGTCCGGTCCGCTGATCCAGCGATAGCCGTCGAACTCCATCATCGGCCGCGAGAAGGCATTCCATGAGGAGGGATCGATGTTGTTGGCCGGCGCACCGATGGCCAGCAGGTACATCATCATCAGTTCGCAGTAGGTGTCCCAGCGCGCGCCGATGAATTTGTATTCCGGCGTCCAGCCCATGGCGAAGGTCTGGCCGCCATTGAGCATCCAGCGCCAGTTCACGCGACGATAGATGAGGTCCGCCAGGTAGGTAATCTTGTCGTTGTTGAAGTACTCGCGCGCCATGAGCACGCCACAGAGCAAAATGGTCGTGTCGATCGGCGACACCTCGGAGAAGTGCACGCGCTTGCCGGTATTGATGTCGAGGAAGTGATAGTAGAAACCGTTCTGCTGATCGACGCGATCGACCAGATGCGAAAGCGTGGCGACTACTCGGGCGCCGATTTGATGTGGCGGCAGATAACCCCGTTTGTGTCCGATGCAGAGAGCCGCCAGCCCAAAGCCGGTGGCTGCGATGCTCGCCGTCTTGCGATTGTCCGGAGTGCCGTCGGCAAGCGCGCGGTCGCGGACTAGCCCCGTGCGAGGGTTGGCTTCGTTCCAGAAGAACAGGAAGGCGCGGCTGACAATTTCTTCGAGCAGCTCGTCATCCGTGAGCTGCCATTCCGGCGGTACTTTCGTTTGTTGCGCTGATTTCTTGGCCGCGAACAGATCGCCCTTAAGCAGCGGATAGGCGAACGCACCCTTCGCCATCAGCGAGAGCATGTCGCGGCGTGTCCAGCTCTTTTCCCGGAAGCTTGAAAGATCGACACGGGAAGCTTTGCCGTGCCTCAAATTATTCAACGTTCCCTTGCATATCCCGTCTGTCGTTATATCGAGTTTATCCAGTAACCGCCTGGTTAACAACGGGCGGAGGACGCTAAGTTACGACAGGATTGGTCTTCGCTCCGAGCCCGATAATTTTTCCCTCGACTGGGTAACGCGCTGTCAGAAAGTCACGTGACATTGTAGAAGCCGTACGCAATGGTTTGGTTGGTACGAGCGACGTTGATAGCTTGACTGCGGTGGGGAGACGTCGCTCGCCCTGTGGCCTGAACTCCACGCAGAGGGATCTATGAACCTGCATGGTTGGAGATACAAGGGTGAGGGACTGCCAACGTCCAGATTCTGTGTGGTCGCAAGTAGCACGACTGGCACTATCGGGCTGCAGAGCGATGCGTGATATGTTTCTAAATCATTGAAATTGTTAACTTAAGTCTTATTTTAGAGTGCCGCGGGGCTGTTTTTGGGTTTCGGCTGGTGTCCGAGCAGATCTTTGGAGCCGACTGCGTTTTTTCGTGTGTTCATCCTAGAAAATCCGCTATTCCCAATACATAAGTGTCGATTTTTGGAGGCTGGACGGGGAAAAGTGTGGGCACACTGCTGCAACACCTTGCATTGTCTCTCCTTCGTTCCTTATTAAGTCATTGATTTCAAGATGTTTAATAGCGGAACTCGGATTGCA
Source organism: Verrucomicrobiia bacterium (assembly GCA_035482295.1). Taxonomy (GTDB): domain Bacteria; phylum Acidobacteriota; class Terriglobia; order Terriglobales; family Acidobacteriaceae; genus Bog-257. The sequence goes on along the minus strand of DATHQX010000068.1, from coordinate 4,851 downwards.
ATAGAACCCGTGTACACAGTTGTGTGTTCTGGATCAGCCTTGGAACACCGCCACCTGGGGCCAGACAGATATTAAACTCGGCTTTTTCTTTTCAGATGCACCGGGCTCGCTGGAATGGCTTGCATGTTTCGCTGGAAAACGGAGGAGGACCCCTTGATGAGGAAATTCGCGTGGTCGTTTTGTTTGCTGGCAATCGCTCTCTGCGTAGCTCTGCCGGCGCTGGCTGATGACAACACACTCTACAGCAACCTTGGAACTGGCAACGACGTTTACCAGTGCTGTAATGGTTGGACCGTGTCAGGAACTGGAACCGTTGGCACCAGCTTTACCGCGGCCAACGAATTCACAGCGATGGCATCGGGCAGCATTTCCCAGATCGACATCGGCATCGGTTATGTGACCGGCACGAACTCGTTCTATGCCGCACTCTATACCGACAATAACAATCTCCCCGGCACCCAGCTGGGTATGTGGAGCAACCTGAGCAGCTCGACCACTTTCGGTCAGTGTTGCGGACTGGTTACCATCAGCGGCATCACCGGAATCAGCCTCACCGCTGGTCAGAACTACTTCCTGGTGATCGGTCCGATGAATACCAGTGACACCACTTGGGAAGCCTGGAACTACAGCAACACCGCTACCGGCCTGGACCTCTATTCCACCGACGGCGGCAACACGTGGAATTCCAATGGCACGCAGCCACAGGGTGCATTTGACATCCTCGGCAGCTCCGGCGGCACCACTCCTGAGCCTTCGTCCCTGATTCTTCTGGGAACCGGCTTGCTAGGCGCGTTCGGGACCATGCGCCGCAAGCTAATGAAGTAATTCACTTCGTCACTGTGAAGGCCGGAGCTCGCCGCTCCGGCCTTTGTTTTTTGATCCGGATTCAGTTGCAGGCTATTCGTTCTCCTTCACGTAGCGCATCGATTCCCCTTGCTTTGTTAAGACCAGCGAGTTCCCATCAATGGCCAGCCTGTCTCCGTCGAAACGCATTTCGGTCACCGCATCCCCGTTCAGGGCGAAATAGTAATCCTTGTGGTCAGCGTCGATCGCAAACGGCTTGGTCGCCACGTCGTACACCTGAATCTCGAAAGCTACAGCGTGGGCTTTTGGCACGTCGGGAAATGCTGCTACTCCCTTGTCGTCCGTTCTCAGATTCAGGGGCTTGCCATCCGCCAACAAATAAACATCGATGTTCTCAACCCCTTTGGCATCCTGGCCGATCACCCATACCCGGATCTGTCCGGCCTTGCCTGCTTCGCTGCGCTGAAGCTTGAAGGGCTCTTCTTTCTTGCCTTAACTCTGCAGGATCACCGCGTTTCCGTCGCGCCGCCAAGTGCCTTTCGACCAGTAGTCTGCCGCTCCGTAAGCCAGCATGAACTCGAATGTCCCGTCGGGCTTCAGCAACATCTCCGAGCCCACTTCCATGACGCCACGCAATACGTAATGGCCGGCAACGTCCTGGCAATTTGCGGTGAGTGCAGCGAACGCTACCAATAAGCACAGGAGGATCTTCATGAGGCTCGCTTCTCCACCATCGCGGCAGTGTGCAGAGTTTCGTGGGTGACTCGATATCAGGAGCAAAGATTGGACAGCATGATAGTGCAGATTGCAGCGAGACCGGGCAGGAAAACGCCACGGAGTGAGTCTTGCCGCAAGACTTCACATGTCTCACATTGTGGGATAGAGCGGATTGATTGCTTAGCCGGCCTGTGTGGTCTCGTTCACCTGCGGATTGGTGACTCGCTCGATGATCTCCTGGGCGAGGTTCATGTAGGCTTCCGCCCCGCGAGAGTGGGGATCGTAGGCGATTGCGGGCTTTCCATGGCTCGGCGCCTCGGCCAGACGGATGTTACGCGGAATCGTCGTCTGGCACATCAGATCGCCGAAGAACCCACGCAGCTCCGACGCTACCGATTGCGCCAGGTTGGTCCGGTCATCGAACATCGTCAGCACCACGCCCTCCACGGCCAGCCCGCGATTGAGATCGAAGCGCATGCGCTCGATCGTATCCAGCAGCTCGGTTACGCCCTCAAGAGCGAAGTATTCCGCCTGCATGGGGATCAGGACTGTGTCGGCAGCGACTAGGGCATTCAAGGTCAGAAGATCCAGAGCCGGCGGGCAATCCAGAACGATGTACTCGAAGCTTTCCCGCAGCGGCTGAAGGGCCTGCCGCAGGCGGTATTCGCGATAGTCGAGCGAAACCAGTTCGATGTTGGCGCCGAGAAGATTCTTGTGGGCGGGAATGAGACTGAGGTTTTCGAATTCTGTGACTTGGACCGCCTCGTCGGCGGTAATTTCGCCCATGATCAGCTTGTAGACATTCGGACGGTCAGGATCGCGAAGGAAACCGACCCCGCTCGAGGCATTGGATTGCGGATCGCAGTCGATGAGGAGGGTCTTGTGCCCATGAGAGGCGAAGGAGGCAGCGACGTTGATCGCGGTGGTGGTCTTGCCCACTCCACCCTTCTGATTCGTAACGGCGATAACCCTTCCCATGGCTCAGCTAGCAGCTTAGAACGAGTGATGGCATCGGACAAGGGACTGACTGCCGAGTACGGTTCTTTTCGGAGGAAAAGCTGTGCATTTCCGCAGGTAGAGCCGGGAAGATGCTGATTCAGCGGCAGAACGGTTTTCTAAGGATTGTGGAATCCGAGGAGGAAAAGCTAGTCGGTCGCTTGAAACCCCGTTCGTTCGGGGTTTGGAATGTTCCACGTGGAACATGTGCTTGCGGCAGGCCGCTGGACTACCCTTCGGAGTTCGAATCACCAACGCGGTGTTCTACGTGGAACAATATCCACTTAGGGCGTGATCTCCCACACCACACCGCCTCCGCCAGGAGAACTTCCGCCCTCCGTAGCTGTCCCATACAAGTTGCCACCGCTGTCCATGGCAACATTGCTGATGGGGCAATTCCCGTCGGCCCCGCCACTGAACACATGCAAAGGTACATAGTCACGCGATCCGGCGGTCAACTCGAATACGCCCCCAAAATCGGAGACACAATCCCCGTAGTACGTGCCATAGAGATTTCCGCCGGCATCCTCGACCACCGCGGCCTGTGGACCAGCGGGCAGGCCGAATTGATAGTTGCCAGGAAAGGAATAGAGGGGGTTGGGATAGGTCGCCAGCGCGAAGACCGTTCCGCAGCCGCCGTACATCTCCGTTTCCTGGTAACAAAACGATTGCCCGCCAGCACCCGTCGTCCCATAGAAATTACCTGCTGCATCCAGGGTCAAAGCCGAGTACGGCAGGGCGCCCCGAGCGTCATCATGGAAGCTGAAAAGCGCGGTCTCGCTCCACCCATGGACAGCCGGCACGAGTTCGAAGATAACGCCCGCGCCGCCGTACTGCGGCGGATGGTATCCTGGCCCTCCGTAGGCCGTGGTCCCGTAGATATTTCCAGAGGGGTCGAGAATGACGCCGCCTATGGGGCTCGAACCGTCCAGTCCGGCAAAGCTGTACAAAACGCTTTCTGCCCATCGTCCATTCTGGCGAGTCAACTCGAAGACGGTGCCATTCCCGTAGGCTCCGCCTGCCTGGGTCGTGCCATATATGTCGCCTTGCCCATCGAAGGCCAAGTCGCCATAGCCAGGCAGGCTCCCATCCGGTCCGCCGCCAAACCGGTAGAGCACGGTTTTGGTCCAAGGGCAATTGAAAGAGCGACAGGGGCTGAGCGGAGGCATCAGGCGGAAGATCGTGCCGCAGTCGCCCTGTGCCATGCAGGTCGCTTCGGTGCCCTCGGTCGTTCCGTAGAGGGAGCCATCCGGACCGAAGGTGACGCGCGCTGCGGGGCGCGATCCGTCCGAGCCTCCTTCGAAACTGTACAACGTCGATAAGAGCCAAGCTCCATTCTTGTATGTCAGCCGGAAGACAGTTCCGCATCCCTCTTGCGGACAATACTGGGTTTGCGAATGACCGCCCAGGAGCGTGGTTCCATACAAGTTTCCAGCTGCATCGATGGTAAGTCCGGCGGCGGGCTCAAATCCGGCGGAGGACTCGAAGGAAAAGCTGTGAAGAACGGCGAATGTTTGAGCTTGCAAGGCCGCCATCGAAAGCAAGACCATCAAGATCGCGACCCGCACCAATTCAGGCGTTTTTAGAGCGAAGGTATTCAGCTGGAATCCCGACCTCGCCATAGCCCGTCTCCTCAGCGTCTTTGCGAGTCTTAAGGCCGCCTGGGGGGAAAACCACTATATCGCAAATTACTCAAAACAGTAGACGTCGTTGAGAGTATTGCCGGTTTTGGATATACGTTCTGTTTCGCGCAATTGACGCGGCAAGAGATGAAGTATTTGCACACCATTCCCACTTCATATGAATACAACATAAGTTAATTGAACATCTTTCCCACTTTGCCAGCATTCTGCAGGATCTAGTAACGTCATCATCCCATACCAGCCGAATACCCTAGAGCCGGGAGACTTACGGGTCCATTCTATGTGCCGTTCGCTTCAATCGCGGCCGAGGATAGGGCTGCCGATATTAGACTCCGTTGTCTTATGCATCCGGTCCCAGCCTGCGTCCGCAATCCGATGCGTCGGTGCTATGCTGGGCGAGGTCTCCCATGAAGCGCGATGTCGAAGATCTCCCCGCCGCAGCCGAAACGGCTGGCAATCCGCGCCGAGTCGGTGTCCGATTTGTTGGCAACGCGCTCTTTGTCCTGCTAGTCCTCCTGGCCGCGGCTGCCGGCGCGCTTTCCGGCTTTCTTCTTGTCTATTCCACCGACCTTCCACAGGTTACCGAGCTCGAACATTATCGGCCAAGTACCATCACCCAGCTATATGACGATCAGAACCGCGTCATCGGACAGTTCGCGCTGCAGCGGCGCGTGATCGACAGCTACAACGA
>DATHQX010000067.1:0-48167 GCA_035482295.1 Verrucomicrobiia bacterium | reverse complement strand
ATTTGCGCTCATGTGCAGCGCAGGAGTCGGACCTCGCTGTGTACGAAACGTAGATTAAATTGCGGGTGCCCCATTCATTCACAATTTTTCGAATGAGTGGAAGTCCCAAACTTTTCCCAACTACGCTTTCCCTTCATCCGCGGAAGGTCCGTAGATGGCCGGGACTTTTTCTTCATTGAGCTTCGGTGCGGAGCAGTTCAGTAATTTTCACGATGAGTTCCTCCGAACGCAGCTAGATGCGGCTCATTTCGTTATCGCTGGAGCTCGATGCCGTACTCGGCCAGCCACTGCCGCACTTCGTCACGCGTCGCCGCAACCAGACTTCCTCCGGTAAAGCGAGGATCGTTGGTGACCTCATGGCTAGCGAACGACGGAAGCTCTAACGAAGACGCCTCCTCGGCAGAGTTGAACTCCGCTTCCGCCAGAATTAATCCGTCAAGCTCGGTCTCGAACACGTCGATGCCGAACGGTGGGACGCTGTGTCGGGTCTTCGCCAGAATCTTCGCCGGCAGGTTGGCAAGCACATCGAACTCCTGTTTGGAGAGATAAAAGGTCGTTATGAGTCCTCGTCGCGCGCCAGCTGTCTGTTCAGGAAGTTTTTGCGTGAGCTTGAGGATCTCGTTGCTGTTACGGTCGGCGATTTGCCGCAGGCGTAGCCGGGTGCCGTCGATGTAGCGGTCGACGATGCGGCGGGATCGCATGATGTCAGCGCCGCTCGGAAATTGCTCCAGCAGGAAGCGGCGCTCCCACTCAACGCGCGTGTATTTGTTTTCGGACGGCATGCTTCGATTGTCGCCGATCCAGGTTAGGCCAGCTTGAGTTAGGTCAAAACCCAGGTCTCGAAAACCGCGAGACCTGGGGCACCCGCGTTCCTTCCAAAGCAAAACGCCACCCCGGTTTGGAGTGGCGCTTTGTTGAGTCACTGACTGCACGCCCGAAGGCATTGCTCTGCGCGTTCTACGCGTTGCCTTTGATGATGCGCATGCCGTAGAACGACCGGTACACGAAGACAAACGAGATCACGAAGAACACCGTTGCCAGGATGTGCGCGAAGGTCTCGCCCTGGTTGGCGGTCAACTGCACCGCCAGCTCCACGGCCAGCAACCCGAACAGCGTGGTGAACTTGATGATCGGGTTCATGGCCACCGAAGACGTGTCCTTGAAGGGATCGCCCACGGTGTCGCCCACAACTGTCGCATCGTGCAGCGGCGTGCCTTTCTGCTTCAGTTCCACTTCCACGATCTTCTTGGCATTGTCCCAGGCGCCGCCGGCATTGGCCATGAACATGGCCTGGTATAGACCGAAGGCGGCGATTGAGATCAGGTAGCCGATGAAGAAGAACGGCTCGATGAACGCGAACGACAGCGTGACAAAGAAGACCGCGAGGAAGATGTTGAACATGCCCTTCTGCGCGTACTTGGTGCAGATTTCCACGACCTTCTTGCTGTCGGTTACGGAGGCCTTCACTACGCCGTCCAGCTTGATGTTGGCTTTAATGAACTCGACTGCACGATAAGCGCCGGTGGTCACGGCCTGGGTGGAAGCGCCGGTAAACCAATAGATGATGGCGCCGCCGCTGATCAGCCCCAGCACAAATGGAGCGTGCAGCAGCGAGAGTTTGCCGACGTTTTCGGTGAGCCCGTGGGTGAGCGCCATGATGATGGAGAAGATCATGGTGGTCGCGCCCACGACGGCCGTGCCGATGAGCACCGGCTTGGCTGTAGCTTTGAAGGTGTTGCCCGCGCCGTCGTTCTCTTCCAGCAGGTGCTTGGCGCGCTCGAAGTTCACGTCGATGTTGAAGTTCTTCTTCAGATCGCTTTCGATGTTGGGCTCCTGCTCAATCAGCGACAACTCATACACCGACTGCGCATTGTCCGTCACCGGGCCGTAGGAGTCGACTGCGATGGTCACTGGGCCCATGCCGAGGAAGCCGAAGGCCACCAGGCCGAAGGCGAAGACGGCGGGCGCCAGCATCAAAGCTCCAAGGCCAAAGTTGCTGACGTAGTAGCCGGTTGCCATCAGGGCAACCATGGTGAAGCCGAGGTAATAGCAGGAAAAGTTTCCCGCCACGAAACCCGACAGAATTCCCAGCGAGGCGCCGCCTTCGTCCGCGGAAGTCACAACTTCGCGAACGTGACGCGATTCCACCGAGGTGAAGACCTTGACTAACTCAGGAATGATCGCGCCGGCCAGGGTTCCGCAGGAGATGATCGTTGCCAGCTTCCACCACTGCGTGCTGTCGCCACCCAAGACAGGGACGATCAGGTACGACACGATGTAAGTCAGGATGATGGAAATGATCGAAGTCAGCCAGACCAGGGAGGTCAGCGGAGTTTCGAAGTTCATCGTATCGGCGTTGCCGAAACGGCCCTTGGCGACCGCTTCGTTCAGGAAGTACGCCACGGTGCTGGACACCAGCATCATGATGCGCATGACGAAGATCCACACCAGCAATTGCACCTGCACGGTCGGGTTCTTAACACCCAGCAGGATGAAAGTGATGAGCGCGACACCCGTTACGCCGTAGGTTTCGAAGCCGTCAGCCGAAGGACCAACCGAGTCGCCGGCGTTGTCACCGGTACAGTCGGCAATCACGCCGGGGTTACGCGCATCGTCTTCCTTGATCTTGAAGACGATCTTCATCAGGTCGGCGCCGATGTCGGCGATCTTGGTGAAGATGCCGCCGGCGATACGCAGCGCAGCCGCGCCCAGCGACTCGCCGATAGCGAAGCCGATGAAGCACTGGCCGGCGTAGTCAGCCGGAATGAAGAGCAGAATGCAAAGCATGATCAGCAGCTCGACCGAGATCAGCATCATGCCGATACTCATGCCGGCCTTCAACGGAATCGCATAGATCGGATACGGCTTGCCGCGCAGACCGGCGAAGGCGGTGCGCGAGTTGGCATAGGTGTTTACGCGAATTCCAAACCACGCCACACCATAGCTGCCGGCGATTCCGATGACGCTGAACAGCAGGATGATCGGTAGCGTGACCGCAACCGGCTTGCCCGGCACCGGCGCCAGCCATCCGAAGTATGCCAGGATGACGACCGCAATGAAGGCCCACAGAATCATCAGGAACTTGCCCTGCGTGACCAGGTAGGTCTTACAGGTTTCGTAAATCAGGCTCGAGATGTCGCCCATGCTTTTGTGGACGGGCATGTTCTTCAGCTGCAGGCAGATTGCCAGACCGAAGACCAGGCCGAATGCGCAGAAGATCAGGCCGATCGTCAGCAGGGCGTGACCGTTCATTCCCAGAAAGTTGACTGAGGAAAGATCGGGGAGCTGAAGATTGGCTTCGCCGCCGCCCGACTCGGGTTGCGCGAAGGCCGAAGAAGCCTGCAACAGGAAAAGAGCCAGCGCGGCGGTGAGGAAACGGGCTGGGCTTTTGCGTGATACCGACGACAGCCGCCGCAGGGCGGCGAGCCAGGTGTGCATACGATTAGTCCTCCGATGGGCGTACGTTTGGCAACGTTCAGCGCCCATATGAATGGCGTTACGGTTTTTCACTCTGCCGCGACTGTTCGCGAGCATCGTTTCCTAGAGATCATTGACCACCCAGCAGATCGGGCGCGCTGAGCCCGGTGCCCGCGAGCCTGTTCAGACCGTGGGTTGACCGGACACCCGACAAATCCGGACCTCCGAATTTGTTGGGGCAGATGGACCTGCTGGAATCCCGGAAATGCGCTTCCACTTCAAGACGGAAGTGTTGAGGTTTGGCCGCGTCGGGAAAACTTGCACCATTTTATGTGCAACTCAGCACACAAAACGGCGCGCACAAAAGGCGAGTTTTTATAACATTTTGAAAGGGCTCGGGTCAAACGACGGTGTTGTCAGCGGCCAGCTCTCGGCCTTAAGCCAAAGGCTCGGGTGCCACATCCTGTTCGCCTTCTTGTGGCGACAGGGTGGGAACATTCAGAACCGGGTGCCCCAGGTCTCGCGTTTTTCGAGACCTGGGCGAGTCCAGGATGGGAAGCAATATGCTCAGCGCACGTGTGACGTGTGCCGAACTAACTCTCCGGTCCTCAAATCCACGCGGTGGGGCCGCAGCGCGTGCTCGGGATTCGTCGACAGCACGGTCTTCAACTTCGAAACGTTCAGCCCCGTTCTCTTGGCGTCACGATGCGCTTCCTCGATGGCTTCCTGCTCACTCAAAATCTGTCCGCCCTTGAAGGCTATGACCGAGTGCATGTGAAGGATGTTCCCGGTTTCGGGCGCGTAGAGCGCCACGTTCTTGATGTCGACGATCTCGCGCGGCCGGCCCGCACCCTGAACGATGCCTTTGTTCACGACGATCCTCCGTTCTGCCTCAGTCTGAATAAACGTTTGGCCAGCCGAAAACGTTGATAACGGCCTGTGCCTCGCAGTTACGCACGCCCAGATATCCGCGGAATCCGGTCATCTGGTTCGCCGTGAAGCTGGCCACGAAGTACGTCGGCTGGCTGCCCTCGAGCGTGACATCGTGGTCGACGCCGTCGGCGGTGGTGTAATCCGTGAAATACGCGTAGGCGAACGGTGGTGACGCCGAGCCGTCGTTATCGGATCGGGTCGATAGAGTGATCTGCACGATGGCCGACTCAGGTGGGAAGGTGAAGTGAAAGCTCTGCAGGTAATTGGCTTCTCCCTCGCCCCAGGCAGCAACTTCGGCACACCATTGGCTATCCATGGCGCTCCTCCTATTGAGATGAAGTTGTCGGAGATTCCCCTGAATGGCCCTTCGTCGGGGAACGGATGGGCGCAATTCTATCATCGGCCGGTAATCGCGGCTGTTCTTCCCGCCGGCAGTACAAACCTGATCCCGATTTCTCCATCTACCCCAGTTGGAATTCCCGACAGTTTTTCGATAGCTTGGAATCGTCATCACGGGGCGAACCTATGAGCAAGAATTCTGCACGCCTGAAGTGTCTTACCGTCTTCATCGCCTTGGCGTTTCTGTTGAACGAAAGCTATGCCGTGAGCGGCGGGCCGCAACTGCCCGATCCCGGCAACGCTCCCATGACACGGCAACAGCAGATTCAGCTGGGCTTCCAGGCTGCGGCGCAGGTTTATCAGCAAATGCCGGTGCTGCCCGACAACAGTCCTGAGACGCAGTACATCCGCAAGCTCGGCGAGAAGCTGGTCGCGCAGATCCCACCACAGTACTCCTGGCCGTTTGAGTTTCACGTTATCCCGCAGAAGGAGATCAACGCCTTCGCGCTGCCCGGCGGCCCGATGTTCGTCAACGTCGGAACGATCACGGCTGCAGCCAACGAAGCCGAACTCGCCGGCGTGATGGCGCACGAGATGTCGCACGTCTACATGCAGCATTCGGCCAAGCAGGCGGGCAAAACGCAGACTACAGCCGCACTGGCCGGGCTCGCCGGCGCAATCATCGGAGCGGTGACGGGAGGCGTGGTCGGCCAGTTGGCGCAAGCCGGCATTCAGTTCGGCGCGCAGGGCATCATCCTGAAATACTCGCGCAACGATGAGGCGCAGGCTGACGCCGTGGGCGCAATCATCATGTACAAGGCGGGCTATAACCCGCAGGAACTTGCCAATTTCTTCAAAACGCTGGAAGCGCAGGGCGGCTCAGGGCCGCAATTCCTCAGCGACCACCCCGATCCCGGCAATCGCGAGCAGGCCATCCAGCAGGAAGTCGCGAATTGGCCGCCGAAGAAGTACATCACCACCAGCGCGGCGTTCGACTTGGCCAAGAAGCAGGCGCAAAGCTTGCAGGTTTACACCTCCGAACAGATCTCGCAGGGCGCGAAGAGCGGCCAGTGGTCGCGCCTGAACAAGCAGAATGGAGCGGTCTTCCAGGCTCCGCCGGGAGTTGCCGTGAGCGCGCCGGCTGCGCAGTCGCAAACGCAATCGCCATCGCAGCCATCGGCGCCGGTTGGACCCGTGGCGCTGAAAGACGTACTCCCCAGCCAACAACTTGTCAACACCGACCTCGGTCCGCTGAGCATCTCGTATCCGAACAACTGGCAGCTTATGGCGCCGTCGCAGCGCGGTGGAGATGTGCGCATCGCGCCGCAGGCCGGTGTGACCGGCAGTGCCATCGGCTACGGCCTGGTGCTGAACGGCGTGAAGCCTAACAAGCCGGCCAATGTGGACCAGGTGACGAACGAGTTGGTGCAGGAGCTGACCAAAGACGGCGACATGCACATCTACACCAGCGCGCAGTCGATCAACGTTGGCAATGTCGAGGGGCGCTCGACGGTGTTTGAGTCGACATCGCCGTTTCCCACCGCGAACGGCCAGACTCAGAAAGAACGCGACTGGATGGTCACGGTGCCGCGCAGAGACGGCTCGGTGCTGTACCTGATTTTTGTGGCGCCGGCGCCGGAGTTTGACCGTTTCCAGCCGACGTTTCAGGCGATGCTGAATAGCGTGCAGGTGAAATGAAGCTGTTAGCTTTGAGCCGTAATCTGTGACTTCGGCAAATGCCGGGTGGCCCGTTCTAGGCCATCTTTACGGCGTAGGGCGGGAACTCTTCACTTCAGGAAGAACGTCAGAGCCACCAAACTGTCTCCCCACCCGTGCGCAATGATCCCGGGTATCAGACTCTTCCGCCACAGAGCAACCGCAGTCAGCAATGTCCCGATCAGCAGCACGGGCAGCAAGCGCGTAACTCCCTGGTAGAGATGCCCTTGCGTGAACAGCGCTATCTGCACGATCGAAGCCAGCCACAGGTTTCCGAACAGCGCCTCACACTGCCGCTGCACGTAGCCGCGAAAGACGAATTCCTCGACAAATCCCGCGCTGAGCGCGAGCGCCAGAAACGCGAGCGCCTCGGTACGATTGTGAGCGACCATCGAGCGATACACTGCAGCGTCGTGCTGTGACGGCGTGATAAGCCGATTGGTCAGATTGCCGATGAGGAGCATCACAACAAGCGTCAGCAGCACGACACCCAAGTCGCGCAACGCGTCCGGTGTCCGATTCCAGACCCTGCCAATCACTTCCTGGAAGCTGCTTCTACCTGAATTAAGAATCCCGCCCAGACAGATGGCAAAGCATGTCCAGAGAAAACCCAGCACGACGAAACAGAAGTGTAGAAAAGCGGGCGTGTGTCGCGGGTCGGCCGGATCGATGGCGGCGACGGCCAGCGCCCTCGTCTCGTGCAGCACCCATGGAAAGGCAAAGAGCACCAGCAGAAGAACAGCGAAGTTTGCCGGGGTGGCAATGCCGTTCCTCAGCCGCCAATCGAATTGCATTCGAGCATGCGCCTCCAGCGTCGTCGATTGTACTTGTTCAGGATTTCAGAGCTCGAATTTCGATATCATAGAGGCATGGTTTTTCCCATCAAAACCTGCGTGGTGTGTGGAGAGGAATTCGAGTTAAAGCCGGGCAAGCCGGGCTTCGCCAATCGCTGTCCGGACTGCAGCGAAGAGGGAGCCACGGACCCTTCGACGGGGCGCCATCTGGACGCTGACGAGCGCCGCGCCCAAGCCGAAGCCGACGCCGAGCGTCGCAAGGCCATTCGCGACCTGCTCTACCGCAAGGACAGCTAGGCAACATCCGAGTAGCTGGTCAGCCACAGAACACCACCAGGCTTTCATCTCCTTAGGTGCTCCACCCAGATGTGAGCTGGCGTAATGCATTGTTTTGCGCTGCATTACCGCGTAAAATGAACGTATGTCCAAGCAGAACGTGAATTTCAAAACTGACAGCGACAAGGTGAAAGCTTTGGACAAGCTAGGTACCTCGATGCGCCGTGACCGGACTTTCCTTCTGAACGAAGCGGTTGACCAGTATCTCGCCGTGCAGGAGTATCACCTTCAGGAAATTGAGAAGGGCCTGGCGCAAGCCAAAGCCGGCGAGACCGAAGATTACGAGAAGGTTAAAGCGTCGTGGATGCGGCGGCTGAAACGGTGAAGATTCGAATTACCCCTGCCGCCTCAGCGCACCTCACCTCTGTTTATGACTACCTGAGCGCTGCAAGTTCCAAAGTCGCTGCGGCCCAGCTACAGAAAATCTTCGAGGGCATCGATCAGTTGAAGCTTTTTCCCGAGTCCGCTCCCCGGGGCCGTAAAGAAGGCACACGGGAACTTACCATTCCGAATACGCCCTTTATCGTCGCCTATGCGATCGACCGCGACATCATCAATATCCTGGCCATCCTGCATGGCAGCCAGCGCTGGCCTAGATCTTTCTGAGCTTTTCCGTCATCTAATCAGCTAGAACGGTTTCGTGCTATAAATCACCTCATGCCTACTGGCCGCCAGGGATCGATCCACCTCTTCAAATTTCAAGGCGTCGATGTTTTTCTGCATTGGTCCTGGTTTCTCGTGGCGGTCTTCATCATCAAGGGGCAATTCGGCGTCTACTCATCGATCGGCTGGAGCATCCTCGAGTACGTTGCACTGTTTCTTATCGTCTTGACCCACGAGTTCGGACATTCGCTGGCCTGCCGAAGCGTGGGCGGGAACGCGGACCGCATCGTGTTATGGCCGTTGGGAGGCGTGGCGTACGTCGATCCGCCGCCGCGCCCCGGTGCGACGCTGTGGAGCATCGCCGCTGGACCGTTGGTCAATGTGGCACTGCTGCCGATTTTGTGGGGATTGCATTCTGTCAGCCGCTCGCAAGATTGGGCAGGAACCCAGCCTGACCTCGCACTCTTCATCTTCAACGTCGCATGGATTAATACCGGGCTGCTGCTGTTTAACATCCTGCCTATTTTCCCGCTCGACGGCGGTCAAATCCTGCGCTCGCTGTTGTGGTTCATCATCGGACGCGCGCGCAGCTTGCTGGTCGCGACCGTCATCGGCTTTATCGGTGTCGCGCTGTTTATCTTCTATGCGGTGCGGACCGGCTCTGCATGGTTAGGCATTCTCGCCGTCTTCATGCTGCTGAACTGTTGGACCGGTCTGAAGCATGCGATGCAACTGATAAAAATGTCGAAGCTGCCGCGACGCGGAGATTTCTCTTGTCCGACTTGCAAGAGTTCGCCGCCCATCGGGGAGTTCTGGGCATGCGGTAATTGCCGCCATCGCTTCGACACCTTCGCCTCCGGAGCGACTTGCCCTTACTGCGGAACGCAATATCCGGTGACCCGCTGCTTTGACTGCGGCCGCGCTCACGCCATGAACGAGTGGACGAAGTTTGCTCCGCAAAGCAACGCGACCCTGGTGGGCGGCAAGGCGGAAATCCGCTAGCCTCAATTACTGTTTTGGTTTCGCCGTCAGCGTCTTGACGCGCTCTTCGGCGCGCTGCTGATCTGCCGTTCGCCCGGCCTTCTGGTAAAGCAGCGCAAGGTGGGCCCATGCCTCGGCTTGATTCGGATCGAGCCCAAGTGCCTCCTCTTGAAATGAGACCGCCTTCGGCACATCGCCCAGGCGGAACCAGATGGCCGCGCGGTCCTGCGCCACATCGAAGGCGAAGCTGCCGCCTTTTATTCCGGGCATTCCTTGGGGCGCGGTTTTCACGGCATCGTCCAGCATCTGCAGCGCCGGCTTCAGATTGCCGGTCCCCACGTACAGCCGCGATAGCTGCACATAGGCTTGCGTCTTCAAAAGCGGATCAGTCGCCGAGCCCAGGGTTTGCAGCCACGCGTAGATCGCATCCTTTGTGCGCTCCTGCTCGAGGTAGAGCTGCGCCAGCTTCGACCAGATATTCGCCTCGTTGGTTCCGTGACTGAGCGCCAGCGTGGTGAGCCATTCGCGCTCGGCTTCTGCGCGGCGCGAGGTTGCGTAAAAGATGTCGCCCCGCACCCAATGTACGCTGGCGCTGTTCGGATTAATTGACAGCGCCGCATTCGCCGCCGCTAGAGCTTCGTTGGTTCGCCGCAGCGCCAGCAGAATGTAGGCCGAGTTCAGCCAGCGCTGAAACGTCCGGCTGTTGTAGGCCATCGGGGCAGAAGGAACGGTCGCCGCCGGGCAGCTAATCTGCAGGCGTTTCAGCAGCTCCTGATTCTGCGGCGTATTGCGCACCAGCACCATCGAGATCTCGTCGATATACACCGGCTTCCAGTTGTTGGCGTAGCACAGATCCTGCAGCTGGTCGTATCTCACCTCTTCGCTGTCGAGCTGAATCAGGATGGTGTTGAGGTTGTACTTGCCGGCTTCCTGCTGCCAGCGCGGCGAGTCGATCGGTGACCCCAGCAGCTCGCGCTCGCGCGCGAAACCCTCCATACCGAAGGGCACGGACCGCCCATCCATGTAATCGTGATAGCGCTCGCCCAGCGCCCACACAATATATCCGCCCTCATTGAAGCTGTTGAAGACGTTGGCAGGCAGCTTCTCGCGGTTGACGAAGTCGGCTGCGTCTTTGGGGAACCACCAACTCAACCCCGCTCCGAAGTCAGAGCGCGCATTGCTGGCGAGGTAGACATAGTTGCTCTGGTATTCGCGCATGCGCACGACAGCAATCGCGACAAAGGCAAGGCACGCCATGATGGCGAACGCCGCTCGGACGCGCGCGAACGGAACCCATTCGCCGAGCCGCGTGCCGGCTCGTGTCAGCATCGCGCCGCCAATCACGATGACGACGCAGGCGGTCAACGCTTCCATGCGGACGTAGCGAATTGAGGCATACATCGCGCCGCCCAGCAGGATTGCTGCGCCCGGTTGCAGCTGCAGCAATGCAGCTAGCGCGGAGATCGCCACCACCACCATCATCACGGCCAGCGTGTATTGAATCGGCTGCAGCGAGAACGAGCCGAAGAAGGCATGCCATCCGTGCCAGTTGAAGTGCATGCCGGCCCATTCGGCGATGATCTTTTCCTGTCCTGCCATAGCGCGGTTCTGCCGAACCAGCGCCTGAAACAGATTCCATCCCCACGGATTGATCAGGGTAGCGACGCCTGTCGCCGCGTACCACGGCAATGCTCGCTTCAAGCGCCGGATTGCGGCAGTCCGCCGAGCCTTCCCGAAGAACAGCTCGAGCACATCCAGCCCGGCGAATCCAGCGATCAGCGCAAAGCCGGCAATGAAGCCGAGGTGCAAGTTCACCCATGCCACCATCAATACAGGCAGCCAGAACAAAGGCGCGCGACTGGTCTCGTAGTTCTCCCAAAGCAACAAAAGGAACGCCGCGAAGAGCAGCACCGTGAACATCTCGCCGCGAGGGACGGTGCGGTCGGCGATCAGCGGTATGCCGAGTATGGCCACCGCGGCGGTAAAGGCCGAACCACGCCGCAGCAGGATGGCGACCGTGCCCACGCACGTGAGCGCGCCTATCCACGAAAGCAGAGCGAAGCCGCCCAGCAGATAAATGCCATAGAACAGCAGCTCGCCGGCGACGGGATAAATCCACGGCGAGCCGGTCGCGGTGTAGGAGAAGATGTCGGTCGATGGAATGTAATGGTGCTGGACGATCCAGCGGCCGCTGGCCATCTGCCAGCCGAAGTCAGGATCGGTAACCGTGCGCAGTCCGGCTAGCAGCGCGTAGATGAGCGCAATGCCGCCGAGGACGAGAAACAGAACGCGCCCCAGCGTCAGACGCCGTGCGCCGTTTTCTTGATTGCCGACGCCTTCGACGAGCGGCGAGCGCGCCTCCACGACCACGCAGGGACTCATCCTTTCGCTGCAAGATTCTATTTCCGAGAATGGTGGAAGTTGAACAGTGCGGGCTCTAGAGACTGTCGCCCGTCACCACGGTTGCAATGTTTATATCGTATCCGAATGGAGGTTGCGGTAGTGAACTGCCCGCAACGACATCGCCTTGCTTATGTACGCGGCTAATCCCAGATGCTAAATAGCAAGTGCTGCTAGTCGCTCATTCCCAATTGCCAAAACAAGAATGAATAAATATCCGTCCAATCCTCGACCACCTTGTTGAGTGGCTTTCCTGCGCCATGCCCGGCTTTCGTTTCGATGCGCAGCAGAATTGGATTCGGCCCGCCGTTGTCGGCCTGCAACTCGGCGGTCATCTTTTTGGCGTGCATGGGATCGACGCGCGTGTCGGTGTCGGCCGTCATGAACAGCACCGCGGGATACACCGTGCCCGGCTTCACGTGATGGTACGGCGAGTACCCGTACAGCCACTGGAACTGCTTCGGATCTTCGGATGAGCCGTACTCAGGAATCCAGAGCTTGGCAATCTGGAAATTCTGGTAGCGCAACATGTCGAGCAGCGGCAC
Source organism: Verrucomicrobiia bacterium (assembly GCA_035482295.1). Taxonomy (GTDB): domain Bacteria; phylum Acidobacteriota; class Terriglobia; order Terriglobales; family Acidobacteriaceae; genus Bog-257. Next base: position 36,103 of record DATHQX010000067.1, on the reverse strand, counting down.
CTGACAGATGACGGCGCGAAACAGATCAGGACGCTGCGTGATCATCGCGCCCATCAGCAGGCCACCATTGCTTCCGCCTCGGATGGCCAGATGCTCCTTGTCGGTGTAGCCCTCTTTCTGCAAGTACTCGGCTGCGGCGATGAAGTCGTCGAAGACGTTCTGCTTTTTCTCCAGCATGCCGGCGCGATGCCAGTCCTCGCCAAACTCCGCGCCGCCGCGCAGGTTCGCCATAGCGAAGATGCCCCCGCTATCGAGCCAGGGAAAGATTGTCTTCATGAATTCGGGCGTCATGCTCACGTTGAAGCCGCCGTAGCCGGTCAGCAGCGCCGGACTGCGTCCCGTGAGCTTCAGCCCCTTCTTCATTACCAGAAACATCGGGATGCGCGTGCCGTCCTTCGACGCGTACCACACCTGCTTGGTTTCGTACTGGTTCGTATCGATGCCGGTCTCGACCGAGTCCCACACCGAGTTCTTCGCCGACGCGATGTCAAAGCGATACAGCGTGGTCGGCATGGTGAACGAGGAGAAGAGGTAGAACGCGTCTTTGCTGTCGTACTGCCCGCCGAGGCTGGGGACGGTGCCGAGCGTCGGCAGAGCGATCTCACTCAGCGGCTTGCCGTCCAGATCGAAGCGCCGCAGCAGCGCGTGCGCGTTCTGCTCGTAGCGCGCAAACAGTTGCCCGCCGATGATTTCGACGGAGCTCAGCACCGAGTCGCTCTGCGGAATGATTTCGCGCCAGTGCTCGTGCGTTGGCGTCGCCGCCGGCGCCTTGTACAGGCGATAGCGCGGGGCGTCTTCGTTGGTCAGAATGTAGAGTTGACCATCGTAGATTTGCGCGTAGTAGAGAAACTCTTTCCCGCTGGTAATTTGCTGCAGCGGCGTATTCGCTTTCACGTCCTTGAGGAAGAGTTCGGTCTTTGTCCAGCCCTGTTCGACCATGATGCCGAGCCAGCGCCCGTCATTGGACAATGTGACATTGGGCCAGTCCTGCGGATCGCGGCCTTCGCCGAAGATGAGGGGATCCTTCGCCGGATCGCTGCCCATCGCGTGATAGAAGACGTGCCGGTTGTACATCTCCTGGCCGGCGGCGACATCGCCCGGCTTGGGATAGCGCGTGTAGTAGAAGCCGCTGTCGTCGGGTATCCACGCAAGGCTGGCCGCACGCGTACGCTCGATGGTGTCGGGCAGAAGCTTGTGCGTCGCGGTCTCGATGATATGCAGCGTGCTGATCTCCGAGCCACCCTCCGACGTTCCATAGGCGACGTAGCGGCCGTCGTGCGATGACACCCACCAGTCGAGAGCCACTGTGCCATCCTTGGCCAGCGTGTTCACGTCAATCAGCACCTGGTCTTTGCCATCGACGCCTTTACGCACATACAGTACCGGCTGGTTCTGCGTTCCTTCTCGGCGCGTATGGAAGTAGTAGTCACCGCCAACGTCAGCGCCGCCCAGGTTGCCAATCTGCAGCAGTTGTTCCAGCCGCGCGTGCAGTTGGGCGCGGCCGGGGAGCTTGTCGAGGACGCTGCGGGTGTACGTCAGCTGCTCGTCCACCCACTGCTTCGTTGCGGGGCTGCTGGCGTCTTCCAGCCATTGATAGTCGTCGACAATCTTGTGGCCGAAGTAGTCGTTGGTGACTGGTTCCTGTTTGGTCGCGGGCGGCTTGGGGAAATTGGTCGGAGTTACGGTCAATGAATTCTGAGCCATGAGGTTCGAGCTTAGTACGAGTGCGGACGCTACTGCCACGAGAAGAAGTGAGCGTGATCGAGTGTTCATCGGTGGCGGGAGAAGTGAGCGCGAATCAATGGATCGCACTACAAGAGCCTAGCAACCCTTACATGAATTGTCATCCTGAGGATCTGTCGTCCTCAGGGGCTGTCCTGTGAGGAACTGTCGTCCTGAGGAATTGTCATGTGGGGAATTGTCCCCTAGGAATTGTCATCCTGAGGAGGGCGTCAGCCCGACGAAGGATCTGCGGTTCAGAGCAAGCCACAAGTGTCGGCGATACCAATATCGGCGAACCGCGGGTCCTTCGCTTCGCTCAGGATGACAACTCAAAGGCGTTACTTCAGACATTGTTACTTCGATTCGTTACTTCGAATCGCGTCACTTCGCCACAAACACCACGACACTCCGCCCCTTCACCGCGTAGCTCTCCTGCGACAGCAACGGAAACTCCTGGCCGTCCTCGGCGATATCGCTGGGCGACGGCTGCGCAGTGTCCACGACGCGGAACCACTCGCGCTCGCCAATCTGCGGCAACTCAAAATTGAGATCGCCGCTATAGGCGTTGGCGACAAAGAACAGATCGTCGCGCGATTCCCCATCGAGCAGCTGCGTCAACTGCAGGCCGATGCTTCGCGAGCAATCCCTCCAGTCCGGTTTCATGCGTTGCACGCCATGCCAGACGATGTGAAATCCGCCCTGGCCATTCATTTGGAATTCGCGGCGTCGCAGCAGGCCGCAGCGCTTGCGGAAGGCGATCATTTGCTGGAAGAAGCGCAGCAGGCCGGCGTTGCTCTCAACCATGCGCCAGTCCACCCAACTGATGTCGTTGTCCTGGCAGTAAGCATTGTTGTTGCCCTGCTGCGTGCGGCCCATCTCGTCTCCCGCCAGCAGCATGGGCACACCGTGCGAAACCAGCAGGATCGCTCCGAAATTCTTTTGCTGGCGCAAACGCAGCTCGCGGACGGCAGCATCCTCGGTAAGGCCTTCGGCCCCGCAGTTCCAGCTGTTGTTGCAGTTCGTACCGTCTGTGTTGTTTTCACCGTTGGCGAGATTATGCTTCTCGTCGTATGAGACCAGGTCATTCAGCGTGAAGCCGTCGTGGCAGGTCACGAAGTTGATGCTGTGATACGGTTCGCGCGCGCTGCTCAGGTAAAGGTCCGGGCTGCCCAGCAGCCGCGTCGCCAGCGGCGAGATCATGCCGCCGTCGCCTCTCACAAACTTGCGAACATCGTCGCGATAGACGCCGTTCCACTCCGCCCATCGCCCCCACGACGGAAACGAGCCCACCTGGTACAGGCCGGCTGCGTCCCAAGCCTCGGCGATCAGCTTTGTGTTGGCCAGCACCGGATCGTAGGCCAGGCTCTCCAGCAGCGGTGGATTCTTCAGCACCGAGCCATCCTGCCCGCGGCCGAGAATCGATGCCAGATCGAAGCGGAAGCCGTCGACGTGCATTTCCGTTACCCAGTAGCGCAGGCAGTCGACGATGAAGTCGCGCACCACCGGATTGTTGCAATTCACGGTGTTTCCGCAGCCGCTGTAGTTGACATACTTGCCCGTGCCCGGTTCCAGAATGTAGTACGTCGGATTGTCGATGCCGCGGAAGGACCACGTCGGGCCATGCTCATCGCCCTCTGCCGTGTGGTTGAACACCATGTCGAGGATGACCTCAATGCCCGCCTGATGAAACGCGCGCACCATGCTCTTGAATTCGCGAATCTGCTCGCCGTTTTCGGGATTGGAGGAGTACGCCGCATTCGGCGCGCAGAACGCTGTCGGCTGGTAGCCCCACAGGTTGACCAAAGGCTCGCCAGTAAAGGGGTTCACGCGATCGGTGTCGGACTCTTCAAATTCGTCTACCGGCAGCAGTTCGACCGCGGTGACACCCAGCTTCTGCAGATATGGAATCTTCTCGATTAGTCCCGCGAAGGTTCCGGGATGCGCAACGCCCGACGACGGATGGCGGGTGAAGCTGCGCACGTGCAATTCATAAATCACACTATCGACCAGTGGAATATTCAGCGGCTGGTCGTGCGCCCAGTCGAATTGGTTCTCGACCAGCAAGTTGTTGCGATACGGCCGGTTGCCGGGCTTGTACTCGCCCCACGCGCCCCCATTCGAGAGCGCATGCCCATACGGATCGAGCAGAACCTGCTGTGGGTTGAAGCGATAGATTCGCGGATTCGGATTCGGTTGCATGTCGAATCGGTACCCGTACTGCGCGTCGAGATCGACACCTTCGACGAAGACGTGCCATACATCGCCAGTGCGGTTCGCATGGGGGTCGAGCGCAAACTCGACATAGGGATCCTGTGCTCCCGGGTGAAACAGCACCAGCGCGCAGGATGTAGCGTGGCTCGAGAAGATGGAAAAGTTGACCCCTTGGCGGCGGATGGTGGCGCCCATGGGAAGCGGAACTCCGCGGCTGATGCGGTGTCCCGGCGCAGAGCTCGCGGTCGCCTTCCCGGGCGCTCGCGTGGTAAAGGATGTGGTCGACATAGTGGCCGCTGGTTATTGTGCGCTGAGAGAATGCATTGGTACAGCGCAAAAATTGCTGAGGGTCACTTTGCCAAGGTCGTAATTTGTGGCTTGGAGCTTGGAGTGGTCATCGCGTGGAGGCCTTTAGGCCGAGGAGGGGATCTGCTTCGGGTCAGTTGGAAGCAGATCTCTCGCGAGCTGAAGTTCGCTCGTGATGACAATCCGACCCACGGATGTGTCTACGCCAGCAGGTCGCGCGCGATCTTGGCGTAGAGATCGATGGCGTCCACTAGTTGTTTCTTCTCGATGTACTCGCCGTCGGTATGCGCCACGTGAATCGAGCCCGGCCCGATGAGCAGCGGCTCGCCCCAGCGCGTGAGCGCAGGAATATCTGTGGTGAACTTGGCGATCATCGTCTCGATGCCCGGGACGCTGCCCAGCTCCATGTACGGGATCTCGAGCTTGAAGTGCGCTTCGGCCTTGTCGCCTGCGGCTTTGGTGATGTTCGCGCGCAGCTGTTCCGCGGGGCCGACCAGGCGAAACAGCAGTTGCGCGACTGCGCGGTCAGGAATGACGTTGGGTGCGCGGCCGCCTTCGATCTGTCCGACATTCAGCGTGCACGGGCCTGCCTTGGAATTTTCCGGCAGCTTGAGCTTGCGAATTTCGTGCAGCGCGTCCAGCAGTTTCTCGATCGCTGACTCGCCCAGCTCGGGATAAGCCGAATGCGCCATGCGTCCTTTGGCGACCAACTCCACGCGCAACGTGCCCTTCGAGGCCAGCGCCAGCCGGTTCTCCGTCGGTTCGCCGTTGATGAGAAACTTCGCACCGCGCGGTTGCTGGTTGGCTATAGCTGCGCCCTGGCTGTCGCGTTCCTCACCCACCAGGAACAGCAAGCCGACGTGAATCCCTTCGGCTTTCAGCTTCTCCGCTGCCGCAATCTGCGCGACGATGATGCCCTTCGCGTCGCACGAACCGCGGCCGTAGATGCGGTCTTCGGCCTCCTTCGACGGAATGTAGGGAGGCACCGTATCCATGTGCGTCGAGAGCGCCAGCGCCGGCTGCGGATGGCCGGGATGCGTGGCCCAGATGTTCACGCGATCGCCTTCGACCGGCATGCGCTCGACGTTGTAGCCAAGGGCGCGCAGCTCGCCGTCGAGCGCCACACCGACGGCCGCTTCCATTCCGGTGGTGGATTCAATGTCGATCAGTTTGCGGGTGAGAGCGAAGACGTCCATATCGAAAGCATATCAATAGCTGGATGGCACGCCGGGGAGTGCTCTAGAATTCCAGCAGAACTTCACTCCCAGGTCGCCGTCGTGATCACGGTTCTCTTAGCCCGGCAGATGCTCACGCCACTGGAGCGCGTGGACGATGCTGTGCTCGTTATCGAAGACGGTATCATCTCCGCCGCCGGCACGCGCGCGGAGATGTCGATCCCCGCCGGCGCTCGCATCATCGATTTTAGCGACGCCATCCTCACGCCCGGCCTCGTCGACATTCATATTCACGGCGCCGCCGGCCACGATGTCATGGAAGGCGATGCCGATAGCCTCGCCGCCATCGAGCGCCTGCTCGCGCGGCACGGCGTCACCAGTTATTGCCCAACCACGGTTACCGCGCCGCTCAACGAAACGCTGGCCGCGCTGGAAAAACTCGCCAGGGCGGTCGAGAGCGCGAAGACCATCACTCACGCCGACCGCGCGCAGCCGCTGGGTATACATCTGGAAGGTCCATTCCTCAGCCATGCGCGGCCGGGTGTGCATCCGCCGGTCAGCCTGCAGCCGGCATCGGAACGTGTTTTCGCGCCGATGTGGGAGGCGGCCGTTGGGCAGGTTGCGATTCTCACGATTGCCCCCGAGCTAGGCGGCGCGCTGGCGCTCATTGCCGAGGCCGCACAGCGCGGCGTCTGCGTCAGCATCGGTCACACCAACGCCGACAGCGACGAGGCTAAGGCCGGCATCAAGGCGGGAGCGCGGCACGTCACCCACGCCTTCAACGCCATGCGTCGCATGGAGCATCGCGACCCTGGCGTGTTGGGCGTGGTTCTCACTGACGACAGCATCACGGCCGATATCATCGTCGACGGCCTGCACGTCGAGCCCGAGGTCGTCGACCTCTTTCTGCGCACCAAGGGTCTGGATCGCGCGGTCTTGATCAGCGATGCGCTCAGCGCGACCGGCATGCCCGATGGGACGTATCGGCTCGGCATGTTCGAAGTGCAGGTCCGCGACGGACGCTGCGAGTCGCATGGCAAGCTCGCAGGCAGTGTGCTGACGCTGGATCAGGCGATCGGCAACGTGATGCGCTTCGCGCGATTGAGCTTTCAGGATGGATTGCGATTGGCCACGCTGAACCCAGCGCGCGTGTTGGGAATCGAGAATCGCAAGGGCGTCTTGAAGCCCGGCGCCGATGCGGACATCGCGGTGTTCACGCCGGAAGGCACGGTGCGCCAGACGATTGTGCGCGGGATGGTGGGGTGAGGCCGTTGACGTTTCCTGTCATCGATTGACGAGACTTGTGGGGTCAACGGTACCAATGAGACGAGCCCGAAGATTGTCATCACGAGCGAATGCGAGGGATCCGCTTTTCTGCCGGCAGGGGTAACAGCGGATTCCTCGCTTCGCTCGTAATGACAATTCCGTAGTGAAGTCTTTTCACCTGGCCTCCACCTTCTGCGCTGATCTTAAACACCAACTCCCGTTCGCCCTCCCGTCACGCCTCCCTGTGACTCCAATCACTGCCCCTTGGCCCATCCTGGGCGAAGGTCATAGAGGAGAGGCAAATGCTCCTCTCGATGCTTCGGATCGGCCGCAGTTGGACGCGACGGCGCACCTCGCGCAGGGTCGCAAACCCGCATGTCTACGTTGCTCTCGGCGCAATCGGGCTGTTCCTGCCCGTGTCCTGCGCCGCTCTCGACGCCAATCCCCAAACCGGCAAAGACATGTGGGCTGGCTTTGCGATGGGCTTCGTTCTGGCAATCGTGATTGCCGTCTTCTCGCGCACGCGGGTGAAAGCCGCCGAGGGCGAACTCACACGCCTCACCGAATTGGCCAACCATCGCGAGTACGAGCGCAATGTGGCTCAGCAGGAGCTGGTGCGACGCCTGGAAGAAGAGCGCGAGCTGGCGAAAGAGAAGATGCAGTTCGAGTCGCAGCTCTCCGAGTACGAAAAGTTCGCTTCGCTGGCGCAACTCGCGCTGGGCGCCGCGCACGAGATCAATAACCCGCTGCTTGGCATCCTGTCGCATCTGGAACTGGAGCGCCGCGAGGCCGACGGAGAGCGCAGGGAAGAGATCGACCAGTGCATCGAAGGCGCCAAGCGCATCTCGTTCGCTGTTCGCGGGCTGCTGGATTACGCGCGTCCCGGGCCGCTCACGCTCAGCAAAGTAAGTCTGCGCCGTCTGGCCGATGAGACCCTGAACTTCGTGGGCCATCAACCAATGTTCCGCCAGATCGAGCTGCAGAACTGCATTCCCGCTGACCTGCCCAGCATTACCGCCGACTCCAACCAGCTCTCGCAGATCCTGATGAACCTCCTGCTCAACGCCGCGCAGGCCACGCCTCCCGGCGGCCGGATCACCATTCTGGCCGACAAGGTAAAGTTCGCCGAAGTCATCGAGCTGCGCGTGCGCGACACCGGCTCAGGCATTCCCGCCGACATCTTGCCGCACGTTTTCGAGCCGTTCTTCACTACCAAGCGCGGACGCGGCACCGGTCTCGGACTCAGCATCACCCAGACCTATGTGCGCAGCCACGGCGGCGACATTCAAGTGGAAAGCATTCCCGGGTACGGCACCACGGTGCGCGTCACGCTGCCTATACGGCAGGCAGGCAAATTGGTGCAGCACACCGAGGAGGTGATCGCCTAGCCATGCAGCGCTCCATTCTGATTGTCGACGACGAGGCGCTCACCCTGCGGACGATTGGCCGCGCGCTGGAGGGCGAAGGCTACGAGGTGTTCTCGGCCAGCAACGGCGAGGACGCGTTGCAAGTCGTTGCCGACGAGAAGCCTGACCTCGCGCTGCTTGACGTAGTGCTGCCCGGCATCAACGGTATCGAAGTACTGCGGCAGGCAAAGAAAATCTCACCCCCGACGATTGTGGTCATGATGAGCGCCTACCACCTGGTCGACCGCGCCGTCGAAGCCATGAAGCTGGGCGCGTATGACTTCCTGATCAAGCCCTTCCACATCGCCGACATGGTCAACACCATCCAGCGCGCCAGCGAGATGCTGGCGCTGCGCGTGCGCGTGCGCGACACCGTGGAACACGCCAAGGGGCGCTACGATTTCGGGCGCGTGGTCACGCAGAGTCCCGGCATGCGCGAAGTGCTGGAGATCGCACGCCGCGCCTCGGAGAGCGAACACACCACCATTCTCATCCAGGGCGAAAGCGGCACCGGCAAGGAAGTTCTGGCCAAGGCCATTCACTACAACAGTTCGCGCGCGCAGGCGCCGCTCATCAGCTTGAACTGCGCCGCCTTGCCCGACACGCTGCTGGAGAGCGAACTGTTCGGCTACGAGCCGGGCGCCTTCACCGACGCGCGCCGCCGCAAGGAAGGCCTGATCGAAAAAGCGTCGGGTGGTACGCTCTTCCTCGACGAGATCGGCAACACTTCGGCGAGCCTACAGGCGAAGTTGCTGCGCGTGCTGGAAGAAGGCATCTTCAATCGGCTGGGCGGCACCAAGCCTATTCAAGTCGATGTGCGCATTATCGCCGCGACCAATAAAGTCCTGAAGGAAGCGGTCGCCAGCGGGGAGTTTCGCGAAGATCTGTTCTATCGCCTCAACGTGGTCCCGCTGTTCATCCCGCCGCTGCGCGAGCGCCGCGAAGACATTCTTCCGTTGGCCCTCGACATCATGCAGTTCTTCAACAAGGAGCTGAAAAAGAGCTTTGTCGGCTACACGCCCGCCGCCGCGGATCTACTGAAGGAATATCCCTGGCCGGGCAACATCCGCGAGTTGCGCAACGTCATCGAGCGGACGATGATCCTTTCCAGCGAAGAGGAGATCGACGAAGACGCCTTGCCGGAAGAGGTGCGCGACTACCGTGAGCCCCCCGATCTCATCGACGAGAAGCTGTCTTCGATCGACGTTTCACCCACGGGCGATCAGTTCGTCACGTTGAAGGAACTCGAGGACCGCTACATCCACGACGTGCTGAACGCCATGGGCCAGAACAAGACGCACGCTGCGCGAATCCTCGGCATTCATCCCACCTCGCTGTTACGGCGTTTGAAGAAGCAGGAAACGGGTTTCGAATAAAAAGCGCCTAGAACTTTTCCCACAACCCCTGCGTACGTTCAACTGATGGGCAAGCCTTCGCTATACTCTATGGCGCTCCAGACAAGCCTTAATTTATCTGCTGAAAGAAGGTACTGCATGCATCCTCGTCGCGCGTTCCTGTTTGCCGCATGTCTTCTTCTTCCATCACTCGCCTTCGGACAAGCGGCGATCCCGCACCTGCCCGTTACCCCGAAGCATTCTGTCACCGACGAATACCACGGCGTCAAGGTCGCCGACGACTATCGCTGGCTGGAGAATGGCAAAGACCCGGCTGTGGTCGCCTGGACAGAGATGGAAAGCGCGCACACTCGTGCCGTCCTTGATGCCTTGCCGTTGCGCACCGAAATCGCGCAGTTCCTGAAGGCGCTCGACAACTCCGCGCCGCCGGCGTTCTTCGGCCTCCAAATGCGAGGCGGCATGGTCTTCGCTCTCTACATCGAGCCGCAAAAGCAGCAGCCGATACTGGTTACGCTGCGCTCATTCGACGATCTCGCTTCCAGGAAAATCGTGCTCGACCCTATGCAGATTGACTCCACTAACTCCACCGCCATCCAGTTCTATGTGCCTTCGCCGGACGGCAGCAAGGTCGCTGTCTCGCTGGCGCAGGGTGGAACCGAAGCAGGATCGATGCATGTGTATGACGTCGCCACCGGTCAGGCTCTGCCGGATGTGGTGCCGCATGTCACTGCCATCGGCGGAGGCAGCGTGGCGTGGGCGGGCGATGGCAGCGGCTTCTATTACACCCACTATCCAAATCCCGGCGAGCGTTCAGAAGACGACCTAAACTTCTACCAGCAGATTTACTTTCACAAGCTGGGCACCGAGCCCTCCCAGGATACCTACGCCATTGGCAAGGATTTCCCGCGCATTGCTGAGACCGTGTTGAGCACCAGCGAGGACGGCAAGTACGTTCTGGCAACGGTGGAGAATGGCGATGGCCCCGAGTACGAACATTTTCTGTGCGGTCCGGATGGCAAGTGGACGCAGATCACGCAGTTCTCCGACAGTATCAAGGCGGTAGTCGTAGGCAATGACGGCATCTACATGCTCTCGCGCGATCAGGCGCCGCGCGGCAAGTTGCTGCGCGCGCCCCTGGACTCGCCGGCCCTGAAGAGTGCGACCGTTATCCTGCCGCAGACCTCCGCTGTCCTGCAGGACTTCACCTACACGCTGGCCGGCATGCAGCCGACGTTCCTGCCCACCGCTACCCGGCTTTATGTAACCGAGCTCCTCGGCGGCCCGATGGAGATCCACATCTTCGACCACAACGGGCATGACCTCGGTGTCGTTCCTTCTGAGCCGGTGTCGACCATCACCCACATCCTGCTGCTCCAGGGCGACGACATCCTCTTCGGCAACACCAGCTACGTCAGTCCGACGGCGTGGTTCCGTTACGACCCAGCTTCGAAGAAGGTGACGCCGACGGCGATTCGCGAAACCTCGCCGTTCAGCGCCGAAGGAGTGGAGGTGGTCCGCGAGTTTGCCATCTCGAAGGACGGGACCAAGGTTCCGATGACCATCCTTCGCCACAAGGGCACCAAGCTCGACGGCAAGCACCCCACCATCCTCACCGGCTACGGTGGTTTCGGCATCAGCAGCACGCCCGGCTTCGATCCCGTCTCGATTGCCTGGCTGGATTCCGGCGGCGTGTTCGTGATCGCCAACCTTCGCGGTGGCGCCGAGTACGGCGAGGAGTGGCATCAGCAGGGCATGCTGACCCACAAACAGAACGTCTTCGACGACTTCATCGCCTGCGCCGAATACCTGATCAAAGCCAGGTACACCAATCCCTCTGAACTCGGCATTCAAGGGGGCAGCAACGGTGGTCTGCTGATGGGCGCGGTGCTGACGCAGCGTCCAGACCTTTTCCGCGTCGTGGTTTCCGACTCGGGTCTGTATGACATGCTGCGCTCGGAGACGACGCAGAATGGGCAGTACAACCTCACCGAGTACGGTTCGGTGAAAGACGAGGCGCAGTTCAAGGCACTCTATGCCTACTCGCCTTATCACCACGTCGAGAGCGGGATGAAGTATCCGGCGGTGCTGCTGATGGTCGGCTCCAACGACCCGCGCGTCGATCCCTGGCACTCACGCAAGTTCGCTGCGGCTTTGCAAGCGGCAACCAGCTCAAATCAACCCATCCTGTTCATCGCGTTTTCCAATGCAGGTCACGGAGGCATCGGCTCATCGGAAGATCAGCAGATTTCGATGGGAACCTACTTCCTGGAATTCCTCTACGACCAGTTGGGCGTGAAGTTCGTGAGCCCACCCATGTCGCACTGAGAAAGTGGGGGCGGCACGAAGGCAAGCGCGCCGCCTCTTTCCAGACATTGCCGGCCTCAAACGTGAAATTATTTTCCATACCAACTTCCACATCTCCCAAGCACCTTCAGACTCCTGTACTTGGCGGAAGCTCACGATACAATTCGTTGCTGCAAGGGTTTGAATTCCTGATCAAGGATTAACGTGAAGGAACTGTCCAAAGGACGAATCGTTTTTACGGTGGTTGTTGCTCTGATTGCTCTCGGTTCGTGTCTGCGGATTTTCGTATGCTTGGCTTACAATCCGCTGGATTTTCTTTCGCTCTTGGATCCTTCCCGTCACTGGGGCAATGGGCTTCGATTTCCCAAGGGAGCATATTTCGGCGCCTCCGATCCGATTGGCTATCAGGTTTACGTGTTCTTTCTGCGAAAACTCACGTTCGACAATCGCTGGCTGGTGGGGCTAGCCTCGGCAGCACTCTCAGTGCTGATGCCATGGACGTACTATCGAGCAGGGCGGAACTTCGGACTGCGAAAGCTGCCCGCCCTGTGGGCGTGGGCGCTCATTGTATGGACGCCGTCGCTGATTGCCATCTATCACTACATCATGATGGAGACGCTGCTGCTGTTCGTCGACGGAGCGGCGCTATGGGCCACCGCACGTTACATGCGACGGCGCGATGGCGGCGCCTTCCTGGTGGCCGTCGTGTTGTGGACACTAGCTTGTCTGACCAAGCCTAGTGTCATTCCCTTGGCGGCTGTATGCGTAGTTGGTAGCTGCTGGAGGAATATGCCGTCGCTGAAGACAATAGCGACAGCTGCCGTTCTCGGGATTGCGCTACTGCTCCCTCAAGCCGTGCGAACCGAAGTCGCGCTGGGATTTGTAGCCCCGTTTGGAAATCCCTGGCTGACGAAGATTCAGCATCGTTCCGACGTGCAAGTGCTTCAGGTCAACTTCTACTCCCATCAAAATCGTTTTATTAAATTCAAGGCCGACCCGCACTACGACATGACGTTCGATACGCCGAGCTCACACGTTCGGCCCTTAGCACCCTTCAGCGACTGGATGATCCGCAGAGCCGCCACCAGATCGAAGAAGTCCATCACCGTCAACTCTGAGGTTGGTTCGCAGGACTGGAGGAATGCCTATGACTCGATAGATCTGACTACGAGCGAATGGCTCGCTCTCTGGAGAGAAAACATTGTCCTTTTCCTTTTCGCACCGTCTTATCCGGAGACCGAAACGGCCGACTGGGTAGACCGGCTAGAATTGCAAACACGCTGGATGTGGGCTCCGCTGGTTGTTTTCGTAATTGCGGGTAATCTACGGGGATTCACGAAGCGAACATTTGATCTGGTACCGGTGGCCGTTACACTCTTCACCCTCTTCCTCATGCTACAAAACGTTGTGACCTTCGAAGGACGATATCGGAAGCCACTCGAGCCTCTGCTCCTGCTCAACGTAGTCTGGATCGTAGCTGAGTGGAAGAACTCGAACGGTCAGCAGACGTTTGAGGTATCCCAAACGCGCCAGGCTTAGCGGCTGGTTCCTTCGGATCAGCACGTGTGGCATCTCTATCTGCAGTACTGCGTTTTGCTGAGGTCTCGCTGCAAAACGCAGTAGTTGGCCTTCCGCAATCGGCACTCGCGCGCTAACTCCTTTCAATGCACAGCCCTTTTCGGGAAGACCATGTGCCCTCCACGTGCACGTAGAAACAGTGGCCAGTGGTCAGTGGCCGGAACAAGAACACACTGGCCACTAGCCGCTAGCTACTGCTCGGAGGCCCTGTATGTCGATCCTGTTCGTACTGCTGACATTCTTACTCATACTTACCGTTATGTACTTCCGCCGTCCGGATGCAGCGGCGAACACCTTACAAGCTGCTCCCGCTAAGTCAACTGCGGTCCCGCAGCCTTTCGTCATGAAACAGGGTGGCTTCGAGATTCCGCAGGGATACTGTTTCCATCCCGGACACACCTGGGTAGTTGACGAAGGCCGGCAGAATGCTCGCGTCGGTATCGACGCCTTTGCCGGCAATCTGTTCGGCAAGATCGACTCCATCGAGGTGGCCGACCTGAACCGCTGGGTGCGCCAGGGACAGCCGCTATGCACGGTGACGCGGGAAGGCCGCAGCATCCAGATGCTCTCGCCGGTCGAGGGCGTGCTGGTCTCGGTCAATCTCGAAGTGCTGAAGAATCCCAACCTCATCGTCGACGACCCCTACAAGAACGGCTGGCTCTGCGTCGTGAAGGCGCCGGAGATGGCCACCAACGTCAAGAACCTTCTGCGGGGCACGATCGTATTGCCCTGGCTGCAGAACAGCCTCGCCCGCATCGGAGCCATGGTCCAACAGCTCTCGCCCGCGCTGGCCCAGGATGGCGGCCTGCCTGTGAAAGGCCTGCTCTTCCAGATCGACGACGCCACGCAGCATGAACTGGTTTGCGAATTCTTCCTGACCTAGAGAAAAGAGCCAAGCCAAAGGAGGAAGCCATGGCCAAAGAGAAAGCTCTACTCATCGATATCAAGCGCTGCATCGGATGCCTCAGCTGCGAAACCGCATGCAAACAGCTCCACGGATTCAGCACCGACCCGGAACCCGTCCTCTCCGACACCGCCTTTACTGTCGTCGAAGCCCGCGGCGAGAAGTTCGTCCGCAAGCTCTGCATGCACTGCGACGATCCGGCATGCGCGTCGGCCTGCCCGGTGGGCGCCATCAGCAAGACCTCGCTGGGCCCGGTGGTCTACAACGCCGACAAATGCATCGGCTGCCGCTACTGCATGCTTGCCTGCCCGTATCAGGTGCCCAAGTATCAGTGGACCAAGCTGGCGCCCTTCGTGAAGAAGTGCGATCTGTGTACCGACCGCGTGAAGGCCGGCAAGCCCACAGCGTGCGCCGAGGCGTGCCCGGTGCAGGCAACGGTGTTCGGCGATCGCGACGAGCTGATCAACGAAGCCTGGAGCCGCATTCGCAGCGATTCCTCATATGTGCCGCACATCTGGGGCGTGGAAGAGCTCGGCGGCGGCAGCGTGCTGTTCGTCTCTGACGTGCCCTTCGAGAAGCTGGGGTTCAAGCCGGCGCCAAACGGCAATCAGACGATGCCCAGCCTGACCGAGAGCGCTCTGGGTGACTCGCCCAAAGTCGTGATCATGGGCGGAACGATTCTTTCGGCCCTCTACTGGGTGACGCAGCGCCGGCGTGAAGTGGCGCTGGCCGAAGCCGAAGAGAAGTCTGCCATCAACCGTATCAAAGGGGAAAGGAGCTAGCCATGATCGCGCGGATAAAAGAACAAATTGCTCTGTGGCGCGTCATTGTAGCCATCATATTTGTAACCGGAATGTATGCGACGTACATCCGCTTTTTCCACGGCTTCAGGGCTAGCACGAACTTGAGCGACCAGATGCCGTGGGGCCTGTGGGTCGGCCTGGGGACGCTGTGTGGCGTGGGATTGTCGGCCGCCGGCTTCGGCATCAGCGCCGCGGTTGAGCTGCTGGGCATGGATCGCTATCGCCCCATCCTGCGCGCCGCGATTCTCATCTCGTTTCTCGGATACCTGACCGTCTGCGTCGGCTATCTCTACGAGATCGGATTGCCCTGGCGCTTCTGGCATCCCATCGTGATGTGGAACCACCGCTCGGTGCTGTTCGATGTGTGCATCTGCATCATGACCTACACCACGGTGCTGACCTTTGAATTCGCACCGGCGCTCATCGAGAAGCTGCCGTGGAAGCCCTTGCGGCAAACGCTGCTGCGCTACCATCACAAGATCCTGATCGGGGTCGTACTCGCAGGCACGCTACTCTCCTCGATGCATCAGTCGTTTCTTGGCGGACTGTTCCTCATCACCCGCGGCAAGATGAACCTGCTGTGGTACTCGCCTTACATGCACGCCATGTTTTACTTGTCGGCAATACCTGCCGGCCTGGCGCTGACCGTAATGGCCATCTACCTCTGCATGCGCTCGTTGAACGTGCGCATCGACTTCAGCATCCTCTCCGATTGCGGCCGCATGATCCAGATGCTGCTAATCGTCTACGCCTTCTTCAAAGTGCTCGACCTGATCTCCAATCAGGCCCTGCACTACGCGTTTCAGAGTACCCCCGAAGCCGGCTACTTCTGGCTGGAGATGGTGCTCTTCCTGGCGATTCCCATCACCCTGCTCAGTTTCCAGAGTGTGCGCAACAACCCTGAGCGCCTGTACTGGGCGTGCGCTGTGACGGTCGCGGGATTCATGGTCGACCGCATCAACGTTTCCATCAACTCGCTGCAAGCCGC
Organism: Verrucomicrobiia bacterium; assembly: GCA_035482295.1. Taxonomy (GTDB): domain Bacteria; phylum Acidobacteriota; class Terriglobia; order Terriglobales; family Acidobacteriaceae; genus Bog-257. Next base: position 20,085 of record DATHQX010000067.1, on the reverse strand, counting down.
GATGGGCGTGCACTACGTGCCCAAGTGGAGCGAGCTGGCCTCGAGCGTGCTGGTGATTGCAGCCGGTGTCCTGGCGTTCCGCTACGCCGTGATCTATCTCGACATCCTGCCTAAAGCGCCGGAGAAGCCGGTGTACCGCTGGATGTCGAATGCCGGACTGCCTGCCCAAGCCTGAGATCGAAACTGATCCGGGCCATCTGGGGCCTCGCCACACCGCGGGGCCCCGTCGAGGTCGACCATGGCAAGCTCTGAGATTCAAAGACAAATCAAGTCGATGGGAGCGTTGAACGGCTCGGACCATCATGCCGCGCTGGCGTTCGAGGAGACCGCCGCCGTGCTCGACCTGGAGCCCTGGCTGGTCCAGCGCTTCCGCCATCCCGTCGAAGAATCGACTGCGTATCTGCAAATCCTGCGCGACTCGGGCGAGACGGTGTGCGTTCCGTTTCATGTTGTTCATCACAGCGAAATGTCGGGTTGTGCCGTCGGGAGCCTGTCGCTCGCTCCCGGCCTGCAGCTGCGTGACTGCCAGGTTGTGGCCATGGAGAGGACCTGGCAGTCCGCGCTGGTTGGATTGCCATATGGCGGAGCGTCCTTCGGGCTGGTATGCGATCCGGCTGAGCTCAGCGAGAGGGAACTGATCGGCCTCGCGCGTCCGCTGGCGCGACAGCTGCGCCGGCAGAGCGGCGAGGCGGTGCTATTACCGGGTCGCGGCTGCTGTCGCGAGTTCATCGGACGCCTCTTCGCCGAAACACGCGACTCCCACAATGTGAGACTATCCGGCAAGCCTGCAGAGCTCGCCGGCCTCGATCCCGCACACTTTGCCTCCGAGGGTATCGCCGCGCTGATCTCTGAGGCACTGCGGCAGGCCGGCAAGCCATGCATCGGCGCCAGGGTTGCGATCCAGGGATATGAAGCGCTGGGGCAAGCCGTCAGCCAGCGCCTGGCACGCGAGGGTATGAAGGTGGTCGCGCTGAGCGATCACTCCGGAGGAATCTATCGCCCTGATGGCCTGATCCTCGAAGACATCAGCACGCGCTTCGCGCGTGAGCAGATGCTGTTTGGCTACGCTGAAGCTGAGCGCATCGGCCGCGCAGAACTGATGCAGGTGTCGGCCGATGTGCTGGTGCTGACATCAGGCTCAAACCAGCTTCGCGAAAGCGCCGGCGACAGGGTTGCTGCCAACCTGGTAATCGAAGCCGATTGGAATGCCGTGAATGAAGAGGCTACAGAAGGCTTGCCGAACCGTGGAGTGACGATAGTGCCGTGGTTCCTGGCTACCTGCGGCACACTGATCGCCGCGCACTGGGAAGCTTGCAACGTTCAGATTCTGAGCCGGCCGGAAGAGTTGCTCGCGCGCGCCTATGGCATTGTGGGACGGGCAGTTGAACCAATACTTCGCTACGCTGTGGAAAACGATTGCACGTGCGAACAAGCTGCCTATCGCATAGCCATCGAGCTGGCTGCAAACTATCAACGCAGTTGCGGATCAGAAACTTAAGTGGCAGTACCACTCGCGAAATTTTCTACCTTTCCTGCGAAACTTTTTTATGTAGGGCATGCTTTCCCGCTATTCGGTAAAACTTTCTAGTAACTCGAACGTAACCTCACGCTAACCTGCTGATTTCCCTAGCTGCAGCTTTGGCCCTGCCATTGCTCATTTACAGGGCGTGTGCGGCGCACATCGCGCCCGACATGCACAGTCTCGAGTTCGCGACAAAGAGGCATATGACGAGTACAGCGATCAATCCGGGAGTGTACATGCAACCACGTCGTAAGGAGATTCTGTGTTTGTGTCACGACAGCAACATGCTGCAGGTGCGACGCATGTTGCTGGAGCACTTTGGCTACACCGTGTCGTCGACTACATCGGTTGACGACGCTCGCACCATGATCACAAAGCGGTGCCCGGACATGCTACTGATGGATAACAACGATACCGGCACTGACTTCGAGCAGCTGGCAGAACAAGTGAAAGGAATGTGTCCCGACGTTATTACCGTGATGTTATCGCCATACTATTACGGAAGCCGCGGCACCGCGATCGATGCGATTGACCGGATCGTGGCCAAGGATGACGGACCCGATGCTTTGCTGGCCCACATCGAGGAGCTGCTCGGCGAAGAAGGCGAGCTGAGCAGGGGAGCCAGCGGTCCGGTATAGAGCGAAGCGAACGACAGCAACCATAGCGAGAATCTTAGGGGCCGGAAAAGCGGATCTTGAGACTGGCGGGCGGACGACGAGTCCGCCCGTACCTTTTGTGCGGACTCAATTTTCGCGGTGTGCGTGGACGACCGGCTCTCCGTGGGCGCGATCGAAGCGCACGCTCAACACGTTCGGCTGGCAGCACACCTGGCAGTCTTCGGTGTATTGCTGCGATCCTCCGCCCGACGCGTCGACGTCAGTGTCGTTCCACTCTCCGCAGTAAGCGCATTGAAATCCTGCCTGCATGCTTCGAGCTTACCGCGCTCGCATCCATTCCCAACTTGGTGGCTTGAAATGGGATTGCTTCCCGCGATGGGAGCCACGCGTCCATTTGGCTAGATTCGCTTTTTGTTCGTATCTGCGGCAGGCATTGGAACTTACCTCATTCGCGGCCGGCGCGCCAGATGTGGCTGCATTCTTGCATTACCTCTCGTGTTCGAGGCGCTCCAAGCCCGATCTTCACAGTCGTTGAGAGAGGAACATGTCAAGTTACGTTAGTGCACCAAGCCCCAATGCCCCTGTCATTCTGCTGGTGGAAGATGAATCCATGGTTCGCGAGATTACCGGCCAGGTGCTCTCCCATGCCGGCTATCGCGTGCTTGAATCAGCGAGCGCACGTGAGGCTTTGCAGAAGGCCAGCGAACACGACGGCCGCATTGACCTGCTGCTCACCGACGTAGTGATGCCGGAGATGAATGGCGCGGACCTGGCGCATCAGATGCTGGATCAGCAGCCGGACCTCATCACGATCTTCATGTCCGGTTACGCCGAACACGACGTCCTGCGCAAGATGAAGATGACCTCAGCCCGGCATATCCAGAAGCCCTTCACCGTGGATACGCTGCTGAGTCGCGTGGCTGAGGCGCTCGACGAAGGCGGCAGCGTGCCGGCTTCCGGCTTTCGCGCCTGAGATGCAGATCACGTTATGGAGCGGCGCCCGGCGCGTTCATCGCTGCGGCGGTCGTGGCCGAAGGGTTCGCAACCGCCGCGCGCAGAATCACCACATCGACGCGACGGTTCAGCTGCCGCCCTCTGGCGTCGTCGTTGTCGGAGACCGGATGAAACTCCGCATAGCCGGCCGCTGACAGCCGCCCGGCGGGAACGCCGTAGTCCTCGATCAGCGATTTCACCAGGCTGGTGGCACGCGCGGTCGATAGCTCCCAGTTGGAGGCGAATTGCGGAGTGTGAATGGGCACGTTGTCGGTGTGGCCCTCGATCCGCACCGCGCAGGCGTGCTCGCGCAGGATGTAAGCGACGCGGCCAAAGGCGTCCTCGGCGCCGGGCTTGATGTTGGCCGAACCACTGTCGAAGAAGCCGATCTCGCGCAGGCTGACCACCAGGCCGTCGGCCTCCATGTGCAGCGCCACATCGTTGCGCTTGATCTCCTCGGCCAGTGCGCGCTCCAGCTCGCTGCGGATGGCGTTGAACTCTGACGTTGTGGGAGCGGTGGGCAAAGTCTGCGGAACCGGCTCGCGCATCGCGCCAGCCCCGGAGGCTGTCCTGGGAACCGGAGGCCCTCCCGCCTTGTTGCGGCTGTCTTGAAACATTCCCAATTGCTCGAACGCCGACTCAATGGCGTCGGAGAGCTTAGTCGCCTTCTGCTTATCGACCTGGGCCGTGGCGTAGAGCACCACGAAGAAGGCAAACAGCAGGGTGACGAAGTCGGCATAAGAAACCAGCCAGCGGTCGTGGCTGATGGTTGGACCGCGCCGGCGTTCTCTCATCGCCAGGCCCTGGTTGCCGGTTTGATCGGCTTGTGGGTGTCGCGCAGGAAGCCAAACAGCTTAGTCTCCAGCATACGTGGATTCATTCCTTCCAAAATCGAAATCACTCCTTCCAGCGTCATCTCGCGCAGGATCTGCTCATCGCGAATGCGCAGACGCAGCTTGCCGGCGCTGGGAAGAAAGAAGAGATTCGCCGAACCAACGCCGTAGACGGTGGCTACAAACGCCACCGCAATGCCTTTGCCAACCTCGTTGATGTTGTCCAGGTGCTGCATGACTTGAATCAGCCCCAGTACCGCCCCGATGATTCCGATGGTGGGGGCGAAGCCGCCGGCTGACTCGAAGACTTTAGGGATGTTGTCCTCGTATTCGGACTGGTTGTCGATCTCCAGCTGCATCATCTTGCGAAGTTCGGTGGGCTCGGTGCCGTCGATGGCCAGCATCAGCGACTTCTTCATGAAGGGGTCGTGCAAATGGGGCAGTTCGGCATCGAGCGAGACGATGCCGTTACGCCGCGCCTTGTCGGCAAAGCTGACCAGCTGGTGCACTGTGTGCTCCGGCCGCAGGGTCCGTGCGAAGAAGACCTGGATGAGCCGCCGGAAGGCCGCCCCAACCACCGGCATCGGGTATTGCAGCAGCACGGCGCCGAGCGTGCCCCCGAAAACAATGATGGCGGCCGTCGGTTGCAGCACCTGCGCCAGCTTGCCGCCTTCCAGAAGCAGTCCGGCGACGATTCCGCCGATACCGATCAGCAATCCTGCAAAGCTGCTCTTATCCACGAGAGCGTCCTTCCGCAGCAGAAGCAGAGGCCGGTTCAGGCGGGGAGCCGTCGGCAGAAGCAGCCGGTTCGGGGGCGATCAGGACGGAGCGGCGGAAGTCGCGGACCCGCTCGATGACCTGCTCGGTGGTTTCACGGACCACCAGCTTCTCCCCGCTTAGCAGGGTGATGACGGTGTCGGGCGCCTCCTCGACATATTTGATCAGGTCGGAGTTGACGGCCAGGCGTGTGTTGTTCAAGCGGGTGAGCTGAATCATGCAGACTCTTCCGCAGGGGGTGTCGGTCAGAGAGAGCATCGGCAAAACTTGCCCGGTACTTCAGGATCTCTTGGAACTTCGCTTGCAGTTTTTATTGTGAATCGCAATCGGCGCAACTGGGATGAGAACTTTCCAAGAAATCGCGCGAGCTGGAGGAATCGGGAAGCTGCGGCTGCGATGCGAGTTTTTCAGCCGCGACGTTAAAGCCGCCTGCCTTGCAAGCCGATGGGATGGGTGACGTGCAACAAGGTTCCGCCGGTCAGAATAAGCCCCGGCAACGTGCCTGCGGGAACGATTTCGAGTCGAACTCGGCCAAGGTGGAACTGAGAGAGGAGCGTTTCATGGCAATCAGTATTCTGAACAACATTCCATCCCTTGCCGCGCAGAACCAGTTGTCGATCACCCAGGCCAATTTGCAGAAGACACTGGAGCAGCTGGCGTCGGGCTCGCGCATCAACTCCGGCGCCGACGATGCCGCCGGCCTGGCTATTGCCGATGGCCTGCAGGCGAACGTAACCGCCCTCACCCAGTCGGCGATGAATGCCAACGAAGGTGTAGGCAAACTGCAGGTCGCCGACGGCGCCCTGTCGCAGGTCACCACCCTGCTGAATCGCGCCGTAACCCTGGCGACCGAGTCGGCCAACGGAACCGTGAATGACGGATCTCAGCGCGAGGCGTTGGATTCGGAGTTCCAGTCGATCAAGGCGGAAATTGACCGCATCGGCACCAACACCACTTACAACGGCGCCGCCATCTTTCAGGGCGGAACTCAAAACAACAATCAGCTCACTACTGCGGTTACGACCCCTGCCGGAACCGCTACCACCATCACCGGCAATCTCTCGGTGAAGTACTGGGACACCAGTCTGGCTGTCCCTGCCTATACGACGGCGACATTCAGCGGCGACGCCACCGTGGGCGACCTGATCAACGATGTCAACAGTTCGGGCAAAGGCCTGATTGCCACCCTGGACAATACCGGCAACCTGGTTGTGACCGATACCCAGAATCGTGGCAGCACAGCCGACCCGCTGGCCAGTGGCGGCGCCACGAACACGCTGAAAATCGGCACCGACGGTGCTGCGGAAACCCTCACCAACACCACCAACTCCAGCACTATGGACGTGTACCTGAGCGATTCCACCACTGCCGGCAGCAGCACGATTGGAGTCACTCTGGGCACCTTCGACAGCAGCAACATGAACGGCATCAGCATTTCCAACGACAACTTGCAGACCGCGGCAACTTCCCAGGCGGCCCTGACCGACATCAACAACGCCATCGCGCAGGTAGCTGCGCTGCGCGGCTCGATCGGCGCAGGAACTAATCGGCTGCAGGCAGCGAGCAACGTCATGGCCAACCAAACCCAGAACCTGTCTTCGGCCCAGGACGGCATTCAGTCTGCCGACATCACGCAGACCGTGGCTAACCTGACCAAATATCAGATCCTGAGCCAGACGGGCATTTCCGCCCTGGCACAGGCCAACCAGATGCAGCAGAGCGTGCTTAAGCTGCTCCAGTAATCCCGAGTGGTTCGCCGCCGCGGTGAGCGGCGGGCCCGAGTTGCACGGGGGAGAAGGTGGGACTTTCGAGTCCCCCTTCTCTCCTCGCAGTGCTGCATCGTGACGGTGAGAAGAAAGGAGTCGCACCCATACCATGAGCTCCTTCAATACAGGCCTCTACGGCAGCACTCTCAGCAGCATTCTCAGCAATGTCAATGACGCCTTCAGTGGTAAAACCAGCGGCATCGACGTAAGCACCGTGGTCAGCGAGTTGATGCAGGTGGAGCGTCAGCCCGAGGTGCAGTTACAGAACCAGCAGTCGACTATCAGTTCTCAGGTCAGCGCCCTGACCAGCATCGGTTCACAGTTGACGACGCTCTACAACAGCGTGAACAGCCTGACCGATGTCCTCGGCGCTTTCAGCCAGAACACGACCGGCTCGAGCGACTCCAGCATCGTGTCTGCTACTGCCGACAGCACGGCCGTCGCGGGCACGCACACGGTCACGGTAGACAAGCTGGCCACGACTTCCAGCAGCTATTCAGGCTACATCTCTTCAGGCACCTCCCTGGCCGGCCAGCAGATTGTGGTGCAGTACGGCAGCGACCCGAGCAATCCGCTGAGCACCGATACCATCAACATTCCCAGCTCGGACACCACCTTGCAGCAGGCGGCCAGCTCCATCAATAGCGGCAGCTATGGCGTGACAGCCAGCGTGATCACCGACTCGCAGGGCGCGCGGCTGGTGCTGCAGAGCAAGACTTCAGGGGCCAGCGGCAATCTCACCGTCAACAGTTCGGCGACGAATTTCACCACCTCAGCCGGCATCGATGCGCAACTTACGGTGGATGGCGTACCGGTGGACAGCGGCAGCAACACGGTGACCAGCGCGATCCCTGGCGTCACCCTGAGCCTGGGCGCGGCTGACGCGAATACACCGGTGATGATCAGCGTAGAGCCGGATACCAGTTCGGCTTCGCAGGCCATTCAGGACTTCGTCACCGCCTACAACGCGGTAGTGACCTCCATCAATCAGCAATACACTCTGGACTCCAATGGCAACGAAGGGGTACTGGCGGGCGACAGCATGCTGCGTTCCCTGCAAAGCAGTCTGCTCGGCATGGTGTCTTCCTCAAGTACCGGGTCCGGGTCGTACATCAATCTGCAATCGATGGGGATCGAGATGCAGGACGATGGCACGCTTCAGATCAATAGCGCCAACCTCAGCCAGGCGCTCAGCAGCAACTACTCCGATGTGCAGAATTTTTTCCAGTCTACTTCCGGATGGGGACATCTGGCCGGGACCGAGATGCAGCAACTGACCGATCCTACGCTGGGGCCGGTCGCAGCGGACATCAATGGGCTCAATCAGACCAGCCAGGGGCTGACCGACCAGATCAACGATTTCGAAGTGCAGATGTCGGCGGTGCAGGACCAGCTGACGACGCAATACAGCAATCTCGACGCATTGCTCCAGCAATACCCGATGCAGATGCAGCAGGTCGCATCGCAGCTGGCCAGTCTGCCGAGCACGACCACCAGCAGCAGTAGTTAGAGAGGCGAATGAAGACCGTTATGGATGCCAAGCGCGCATATCGGGACGAAGCGGCACGGGGAGCGAACCCCATCGAACTGGTTATCCTGCTGTACGATTCCGCGATCGAAGACATGCGCCGTGCCCTGGCCGCCATGCAGAGCAGCGACATCGAGGGCCGCTCCCACCTGGTTGCCCATGCTCTGCTGGTGTTGCAGCAGTTGCAGGGAACGCTGGACTTCGAACGCGGCGGTGCGGCGGCGCACCAGTTCGAGCAGTTCTACAACCTGGTTCGCGCCAAACTGCTGGAGGCACAGATGCGTGGCTCTCCTGACCTGATGCAGCAACAGCTTCGCACCATGTCGGAGGTGCGCGACTGCTGGATGGAAGCCCGACGAGCCTTACAACCGGCGCCGGCCGCAACCGGCGACGCCATGCGTCCTGCCGCAGAGCAGGAGCACAGGAGAAGCGAATGGAATGCCTAGAGAACGATCTTGAACTGGTGCGTCAGGCCAACGATGAATTCAGCCGCTTCTTCGCGCGCTTTTCCGGCTCGCCGGTGATGGGCACCGACGACGAAGTTGCCGCCATGTGCGCGGTGGAGAATGCTTTGCGCTCGGTCGGGGTAGCGCTGCAGGGCGACCTGCGAAACTCTCATCAGGCAGAGGTCCATGACGAACTCAGGCTTTACCGCGAGAACTTGCTGCGACTGCGGCATGAGCTGGCGGTGATGGAGGGCTTGGCTATCGATTGCCGCGCGCGTCTGTTCACCCGCGAACGGCATTTGAATGCTGCGAGGTCCTGGTGCCAGACGGCACGCGCGACGCGCTAAGCGTTCTAACTCGCGATTTTCGTGGCAAAGCGCACTTCGCCGGTGGTCAATCGCTAGCTCGCGTACGCATGCTGCACCATCGCACGCCTGTACTTCGCGTGAAACCATTTTCATCGCTTTGACACACTCCGCGCGTCCCGGCGGGCGCTCTGTCCACGGCTGGACAAGCTGTTCTGCCGGTGGACGCCTGCGGTCCCCGTACAACCCTCTTCTGCGCACAAACCGCCTGATTTTCCAGCAGCTTGCGGCCGCTGGGGTTTGGCCGTCAACGTGTATTGCTTAGGTTGGGTCAAGAAACCTGCAGTTCGCCACAAAATCACTAACTGACTGATAGCTTTTCCGTCTTAAAGGGGTATGAGGAGGCAGTATGGAGCGCAGATACCTGGTTGCGGCCTTGGCGATCGTTGCGACCTTCACGGGATTCTCCCATGGCTTCCGCGCATTGCAAGCGATGTCGCTCGACCGCTCGTCGCAATCGGAAACCGCGGCTGTGGCCAAGTGCTGGGTTAATTCGGCTGAGCAGACTGTGCATAAATTGCGAGCGCATTTTCACCGCGGGTATTCCCCCGAGCAGGCCCAGATTGTTGCCGAGATGAATCTGCCGGGCATGCAGTCGACCATTGCCGAGCAGATGTCTCGCCAGGATATTTCCATGGCGCGCTGCGCCCGCGAGAAGGCTCTGCAGGAAGCCGAACGGACGCGCGAACAAGCGATGCGTGATGCCGATCACGTCCGCCGCGACGCCATGCGCATGCGCGAAAACTACAAGTACTTGTACGCCCCGGTGCCGCCTTCGCCGCCGATAGCCGTTTCCATACCTGCCGACCTCGAGCGGCAAATCCAGAGAGAGATGGCAGCCAACCAGGTGACGATGCATATGGCCGCCGAGAAGGTGGCGAACATCGAGATTCCTTCGATCGACGTAGAGACTGAGGTTGCGCCGACGGTGATCGTGCCGGACGTGAAGTGCAAGGTGAAGGTATCGCGCCAAACGGTGCGTGACGCCATGCACGGCTTCCAGTTCGGCTTTACGTCGAAATAAAACCCCTCAAGACGGAAGCAACTGGAACGGTACGGCGTAAGCTGTACCGTTTTCGTTTGCTTGCGTATTTACCACAGAGCACGGAGGGGGCCGGAAATCTCTAGAGCTCCTATCTGCCTGCTCTTGAATTGTCATCCTGAGCGAAGCGTCCGCGCCTTTGCCTTCCGCCGCGGCCTTTGCGGCGGGCGGACGCGTAGTCGAAGGATCTGCGGTTCGCAGCGGAAGAATGCCCGGCGCGAACAAACCGCAGGTCCCTCCGCTCCGGCAGGCAAAGGCAGCCCACCTCCGATCGGGATGATAATCGTCAGAAGGCACGCGTCGCTTCGCCCAGGACGACAACTCTCCGGGGACGCGCCCCTCTGACAATCATCCGCTGGCTGGTTCGCCCATGGGCTGAGCGACAGAATCGTCCGGGGATGCCCGGCAGATTCTCAGTGCCTCGGTGGTGCTAGCTTTTAGTTCGGCTTGGCGAAATGTTCGCGGCGCTCCTGCCACTCGCGGCTGGAAAAAATCTTTGGGCCGACCTCGATCAATCGCGGCAGCATCTGGAAAACCGATACGGCGGTCCACTTCATGCCTTCGCGGGTGCGATAGCCGCGCTGGTTCAGTTCCTCGGCGATCGCCGAGTACGGCCCGTCCTGGACGGTCAGTTCCATCATCAGGCGCAGAATCTCCTGCTCGGTCGGATTCTCCTCCAAGCGCTGCGCGTCAGTGGAAATTTGCAGGCCGAAGGGCACCTGGTCGGCGCGATCGACGGCCTGGTCTTTTGGTATCTCGCGCTCCCATTCAATGGCGACCAGCCGCCATCCCTGCTGGGCGCGTTGCGCGATTTCGTCGGGCCCGAACGACGCGGGCATTTCCTGGCGAATGCGTTCCTTGGCCATATGTCACCCCACTAGCAATTAGCGATTAGCTTTTAGCCAATTCATTCCTGACCCCTGGTCTCTTCTTCTTCTTACTGCTCCCTCAGTGTCCGCATCGGGTCCAGCCTGGCTGCGCGATAGGCCGGAGCGCTGCTGGCCACGAGCGACACCAGCATCAGCACTGCGCTCACGGTCACAAACGTCACCGGATCGAGCGGCGTCACGCCATAAAGCATGTCCGACAGAAAGCGTGTGAGCACCAGCGACGCGGCCACCCCAATCGCCAGACCGATAGCCGCTAACGCCGCGCCCCGACGCACGATCAGGGCCATCACGTTTTCGCGTTGCGCACCCAACGCCAGTCGCAGACCGATCTCCAGCGTGCGCTGCGCCACCATGTACGAAAGCACCGCGTACAACCCGACAGCCGCCAGCAACAGAGCCATGATGGCGAAGAACGTAATCAGCACCGTCTGGAATCGCGGCTGCGATGCCGCCACCGAGATGTAATCGTCGATGGTGTTGATACGGTAGAGTGGAACGTTGTTGTCCATCTGTGACACCACCGTGCGCACCGGCCCGAGCATGCTGAGCGGATCGCCTACCGTGCGGATCACGATCGCGGGCGAAACGATGATGGCCTGCTTCTGCGGCAGATAGAACTGCGCCACCGTTTCCGACGTAAGGCCTTTACGCTTCACGTCGCCGACGATGCCAATGACCTCACGAGGCGGGTTATTGGTGATCCCGTCGCCGAGCCCCGGTGTGATGTGCTTGCCAATCGGGTTCTCGCCCGCGAAATATTTCTTGGCGAAGCTTTCATCGATGATCGCGACAGCGGGCGCTTTGGAATCGTCGGTGGGCAGGAAGTCGCGGCCGGCCAGCAACGGGATCCGCATGGTGCGGAAGAAGCCGGGGGTGACGATCGAGGTGGGAGCGTCAGGTTCGTCGCCCTTCGCCACCGGATGCCCTTCGACGGTGAAGCCAATGCCGATGTTGTGCTGCGACAGCGGAAGCGGGTAGCCCGACGACACCGATTCGATGCCCGGCAGCGCTGCCAGCCGCGACAGCAGCTCCTCCTGGAACTGTGCGCGCTTCAGGCTCGGATATTGATTGTCCGGCAAGTCGATGCTGGCAGTCAGAACGTGATGTGGATCGAAGCCCGGATCGACATTCAGCACCCGAACGAAGCTGTGGATCAGCAATCCGGCTCCGACGAGCAGCACCAGGCCGATGGCCGTTTCCGCCACCACCAGCGCATTATGCAGACGATGCTGTCCGCGTCCGGAGGACATGGTGCGCGTGCCTTCACGCAAGGCCAGCGACGGATCGAGCCTCGACATGCGCCACGCCGGCAGCACGCCAAAGAGTACGCCGGTGACGATTGAGACGACAGCAGCGAACAGCAGCACGTGGCCGTCGATCGAGACTTGATCCAGCCGCGGCAGGTTCTGCGGCACAAAGCGCAGGATGGTCTTCAAGAAGAGCGCGGACAGCGCCACGCCCAACGCGCCGCCGCACAGGGACAGCACCACCGACTCCACCAGCACCTGGCGGATGATCTCGAAGCGCGTGGCGCCAAGGGCCGAACGTACCGCAATTTCGGAGCGGCGACGCGAGGCGCGCGTCAGCATCAGGCCTGCGACGTTGGTGCAGGCAATCAGCAGCAAAAAGGTAACGGCAGCAAACAGCACGCGCAGTGCCGAGCGGGTGTCGCCCACCAGGTCTTCCAGTTCAGGCAACACGGTTGCGTTGGGGATTCGCTTGTTGGTCTCCGGATACTGCGCTGAGAGATTTCGTGCGATCAGGCTGAGGTCCGCGTTGGCCTGCGGAATGGTCACGCCAGGTTTCAGGCGGCCGACGATCCTGACCATCATGGCGCCGCGCTGCCCGGTGAGCGGCTCCTTGTCGTCATTATTGTCGTAGGCCAGCGAGTTCCAGAAGGCGGGCGCTGGATTTGTCAGAGGGTACATGAAGCCTGACGGCATGACGCCGACAACCGTATAGAGATTGCGATCCAGATTGATGGTGCGGCCGACGATGCTGCGGTCGCCGCCAAATGTCGACTGCCACAACTCGTAACTCAACACCACGACGCGGGTGCCGCGCTTCTCGTCGTCGAGGACGAAGCCGCGGCCCAGCATCGGGTTCACGCCCAGAACTCGGAAGAAGTCCGACGACACCGTCTCCGATTCCAGTTCCTGCGGCGTGCCATTGCCGATGAGCGTGTGGCTGTCGCGGTGAAATGACGCAATGCCGTCGAACGAGCGCTGCCGGCTGCGCCAGTCGAAGAAATCGGGATAGCTGATGCTGCTGGGAATTCCGCCCTTCACCGCTGTCTGATCCAGCGGCGCGATTCTCATCAGCCGGTCGGGCTCCGGGAAGGGCAATGGCCGCAGCAGCACGCTGTTAATCAGGCTGAACATTGCCGTGGTCGCTCCGATGCCGAGCGCCAGCGTCACAATCGTCGTCAGGGCAAAGCCCGGACTCTTACGCAGCTGGCGAATCGCGAAGCGAAGGTCTTGCAGCAGGTTAGGCATCCCACTCTCCCCGGAGACAGACTCGAACGGATTTACGTACACGTCCAGGGCCAAGTTCAAGGACTTGGAAGCAGCTGGAAACAGGAGAGATAAAGCTGAAGCGCGCGGTCGGGTACAGGCTTTGGCGTCCGGATTCGGGGCTCTTTGTCCATCAGCGGACAACGGAGTAGCTTGCGCTATTGGCAGGTATCGGCCACAATCTGGAACGTCAACCTGCCTCGGATTATAAAGACCGAACACTCCGCATACACCTCACCTCGGAGGAGGGTCGCGTCGCATGCGTTACCGATAGCCGAATGTGAAATTTGCAGTGGCATTGTGGAGTGATACCCGAATCCAGAGTGATAATAGGCCTCTTATCGGCAATAATCTGACACAATAACGTCGACGTAATCGAGGATTTACGCAGGCAAGGCATCACATCGAGGTGCGACGAAATAGCAAGGCGGTGGAGTTATGAAGCCGGCAGTGGCCTTCGTTAGTTTCGTTCTTGTGGCGGCGGTTGCAAACGCGCAACAGCAACCCATCTCCCAGATATACAAGCAGGACATCCTGGATGCGCGAACCATTGCCGTGGTCGCTTATCCTTCGTCGGCGGCTGGAGACTCACAGGAGAACCAGCGCTCGCGTCTGGAAGTGCAAAATGCAATGCGGCAGTGGGGGAAGTATCAGGTAGTGGCCGATGCCTCTGTTGCCGACCTGATCATGGTTGTTCGCAAGGGCCACGCTCAGGCGGCCACGATCGGCGGGCCCACGGGCACGAGTCCGGCGACCGTCGATCCTCTCGGTTCCGGTGTAAACATTGGGGTCCATCGCGGACAAAACCCAACGCTGAGCCGTAGCGACTCCTCACAGATAAGTTCGCAGCCGCGCTCCGGATCCGAAGTCGGCTCCCCGGACGACCTTTTGGAAGTTTACCGGGGGCGTCAGCCGTTATCCGGTGACGGCAGCCGCGACGCCACCCAATATCCTCTCGACGAACCCGCGGTGTGGACCTATACGGCGAAGGACGCGCTTAAGTCGCCAAAGATCGAAGCTGTCGCTGAGTTTAGAAAAGCAGTAGAGGCAGCCGAGAAGAAAAAGCCGTAGAGTTCTTCGAAAAGACGCCAGTTGAGGATGGTCAGCATGGCACCACGGACGAAAACCGTAGCTTCGATTTTCAAGATCAACCTGCAAGCGAGAACAGCGGCGCTTGTCTCGCTGGCCATTTTGGTTGCGATGTTCGCTCTACTTCCAGGCGCTGAGGCGCAAACCTACACCATCCTGCACAGCTTCAGCTACGGACCTGATGGTGCCTATCCGCAGGCCGGCATCACAATGGATGCCGCGGGAAACCTCTACGGCACGGCCGGCGTGGGAGGATTGCCGAATCACTGCCCCTCGGAGGGGGGCGGCACAGTATTCCGGGTGACGTATAAGAATTCCGGTTGGCAATTTACGACGCTGTACAGTTTTCAGAGTGGCAGTGACGGCGACGCGCCCACGGCTCGCGTTGTTTTCGGCGCCGGCGGCGCACTGTACGGAACAACGCTGGGCGGCGGCCTGTTGAACTGCGACGGCATGGCTTCATGCTACCCTTCATAGCATTCTCCTTTTATGATAGGTCCGGCCCGTTACACAAGGCGATCTACTCAGTTCTCGGCTTTAGCGGGAACAGGTTTCAGCCTTCGTAATTGAACCGTAGCCATCGTTGCCGAAGCTACAACGGCAGATGCATCTTTTCCAGGAGATTGAGGTATCGCGGACTTTGCCGCAAGTCTTTGAATGACGGATCGATCTTGAGGACGACTAGGCCCGAGTCGTGTTGCTCATAGGCGCGTTCAAGCCAATCCAACGCCTTGTCGCCTTCTCCACGATAGGCATATGCCTGGGCTACCTGATAAGCCGCAACATCTGAAAAGCTGGCGATTAACTGCTTTAAAGCAGCATCTGAAGCGCGGCCTTGGCCAAGCGCGTGATATACCTTCGCTTCCGCCAGCAGTCGCTCCGGCTGTAACGGTTCCTTCTTCACTGCAGCCAAAGCTTCTTGTAACTGGCCTTGCGCCAACAAAATTTCAGTTAGCTCGGCTTGAACGGACGCCTGTTGATTAAGTTCAACGACCTTTTGCAGCGCAACGGTAGCTTCCTGGTTTCTTCCAGCATAGGAGAGCAGGCTCGCCAGGCCTTCATAATTGCCGCCTTGAAGCGGATCCTGGGCAATCGCCCTCTTCTGTAACGCGATAGCCTCATCCAGATGCCCCGCCATTCCCTGGAGGTATGCAGCACTTGCCAAGACATCCACGCTTCCCGGTTCGAGCGCTGCCGCCTTATCCAGAGAGGCCTGTGCGCTTCTCCAATCAAGGTCATAATTAGCTTGAACGGCCATCAACGAAAGATATGCAGCAGCCGAATTGGGATCTAGAGCGACGGCCTGCTCAGCGTCGGCGCGCGCACGACGAGCGCCTTCGTCCGCGCTGAGGAAGCCTCCTGCACCAGCCAAAGTAAACATGACGGAGCGCAAAGACCAGGCGGGCGAGTATTTCGCATCCAGTTTGATGGCTTGGTTAGCGTAGGCCAAGGCCTTGTCCCAGTCGGATTTCCCCGAACCGCGCTCCGAAAAATACTTTGCTTGCACGTAAGCCTGATAGGCTTCAGGATTGGTGGTTTGCGGACGTGGAATGGTGGGATTTGCACTCGTCCCCAACAATTTGAGCTGCAACGCCCCGGTCACGGCGCGCGCAATCTCATCCTGCACGGTGAAGATGTCTTTCATTTCCGAGTTGTATTCCTGGGACCAGAGCTGAAAGCCATCCTCTGCCTTGGTTAGCTCGGCCGTTATGCGAACATGATCCCCTTCGCGCCGCACACTGCCCTCTAGAACATTAGCGACGTTCAGCGTCCGCCCAACTGTGCGCAGGTCTTCGCTTCGGCCCTTGAACTGAAAGGCCGAGGAACGTCCGGCTACCTTCATACCAGGTATTCTGGCGAGCTCATTTGTCAGCTCTTCGGCCAGACCGTCGGAAAAATACTCCTGATTCTTGCCCGAACTCATGTCGACAAAAGGCAAGACCGCAATGGAGGCGATGTTTGTCTCAGAGGTCCTGGCGCGACTTCGCGTCCGCCAGAAGTACATTCCGGTTACCGCCAACAGCGTCAGAAGTATGGCGACAACCGTCAGTACGCGAGAGGAATTACTCTGGATCTTTGACGGCGCTGAGCTGCAGCCGACGTCGGCGCTTCGAATTGCGTAGCCGACTTCAGATCCGCGCTGCAGCCTTTGCAAATCTGTCCGCACTTCAGAGGCATGCTGGTAGCGGAGCCCGGGATCTTTCTCTAGGGCCTTTTGAATGATGTCATCCAATTTCGTTGGTATGTCTGGATTTAATCGGAGCCCGGACGCAGGAACACGATTGAGGATCGCATCGAAGATGGCAGCCGGGGTCTCCCCGCGAAACGGCATCGTCCCGGTCGCCATCTCGTAGAGCACCGCACCGAAGGAGAAGATGTCGGTCCGTGCGTCCAGCCCTTTGCCCCGGGCTTGCTCCGGCGACATATACGGCAATGTTCCGATCGGAACTCCGGCTACGGTCAAGGAAGAAGGCAACGTTAAGGTTTCCCCTGCATCGGCGTTGGCGACCGCTTTCTGTACGACTTGCGCGAGTCCGAAATCCAGAATCTTGGCGTGTCCGCGGGCAGTAACGAAGATGTTGGCCGGCTTGAGATCGCGATGGACGATGCCTTTGGAATGGGCAGCATCAAGGCCGTCGGCAACTTCGATGGCGAGCGGCAGTAGGACCGCGACGTCCAAGGGGCGACCCTCAATGTGGTCCTGCAGCGTCTCGCCCTCCAGAAACTCCATGGCGTTGAAGGTTCTGCCGCCCTCCTTGCCGACTTCGTAGATCGTGCAGATGTTGGGGTGGTTCAGTGCCGAGGCAGCCTGCGCTTCGCGCTCAAAGCGCGCCAGCGCATGCGCATTGTCGGCCAATTCGTCCGGTAGGAACTTTAGCGCGACGAAGCGATGCAAGGTCAGATCTTCCGCCTTGTAGACAACCCCCATCCCGCCATCGCCCAGCTTCGCTGCAATGCGGTAATGCGAGATGGTCTGACCGATCATTGGCGCGAATCTTACGTTGGGTAAGTGGGCAAGTCAATGAAGCGGCGGATGTTGGTGGGTTCGAAGCCGCTGGCTATCGCAACATCCCCATATCAAGTTACCGGGTAGAGGTACCGTTTTGGCGTAGCTTGTGTAAGGCCTGATAACGTCAGTTGAGATTCTGCGACGGCTGCGGATGCTGCTGAACCGCCGCCGGGTTGGGATACCGCACTCCGCGCAGCCAAACGGAGAAAATCACGCCCCAAATTGCCAGCAAGACCAAAGTAAAGATGCTGGCCTCCGGACCGAAACCGCCGCCCGTCAGCAATGACGAGCCGTGGAAACGAGCCTCCAACAAGTGGCCGTTGGCCGGGTAACCGCTGTCGGGCACGCCGTAGAAGTAAATCTCGCCCCAGGCCCATGCCGAATGAATTCCCAGTGGCATCCAGAGATCGCCGGTCCTGCGCAAAACCAGAACGGTCACCAGGCAATACATGGTCGCCGATACCGGTCCCAGTCCATGACCATTGGGATTGAAATAGTGCAAGCCGCCCATGAGCAACGATGTGACGATCGCCGCCGGCCAGAACCCGAACCCCGTTGCCAGCGTGAACAGCAGGTATCCGCGATAGAGAAAGTCCTCAAGTAGCGCGCCCAGGAATGCTAGAACAGCCCAAGCGGCGGCGTACTTCCATATATCGAAGCCGTGCAACGCAGCTTCGCCAAAGTAGAAAACGCCAGCCAGGCGCATCACCAGCAGCAGCACCGTAAATGACACGAAGCCGAAGCCGGCTCCCTGCCAGAACCGGCTCCCGAACGCTCGCCGCCAGGGCAGCCCATAATCGGCGAACGTGCGGCGTTCGATTCGGCTCATAATCCAGGTCGCAATAAGAAGAGGAACGAGAAGCAAGTCAAGCGAAAGGACGTCGCCTAACGGGGTTGAGCCATCGGCATGCAAGCGGTGAGTCAGGGCATCGACGCCGCGAGTCATCGCGTACCCGAGTGGCACAAGGATGGCTATGAAGATGAGTAGCCGCCAACCGGCGCGCAGACCGTTTGGTCCTTTCAAAATGCCATAGTGCGGCATCAGCGGCGCGGGCATGGCCTCAGAAGCATCATTCATAGGGGCTGGCGTCTAAAACACCGATGGGAAGCGGATCTCCCGGTCGGGTCAAAGAATCTTAGGACCGGGTATGGGGCAAGTCAACGAATGAACTACGGTTAACTCCTGATCCCAATAATGAGTGGCGTAACATCGGCTTATAACAAGTGAGGCGGCCCCGGAACCGCCTATCCGCGCCGGTTGACGACGCCTGCCCACCCGCTCCAAGCTCTTCCAGGTCCACAGAATCAAGTTGTTACCGGTTCAGCCAGAAAACACCTCCAGGTCATTGCCGGAGCATTGTTCGTCTCCGCCGACGGGCCACATACTGCGCCTGATTTCGCCGGGACCTGAGGTCGATCCCGAAATCCACAATCCAGCCTCACGCACAATCACCGGCGGTCTTCCGCCCCAACTACGACCTAAAGGAGGTCACATGAACAAGCGAATTTGTTTCGCTTCGCTGTTTCTACTAATCGCTACATTCCTGGTCCTGGGCTCGGCGGCGGCTATGGCGGATACCGTCGTCTATAACAACGGCGCGCCTAATGGTAACGACGCCTGGACCATTAACTTCGGCTTCTGGGTCGAGGACTCGTTCACCCTGACGACCACGGGAAACCTCACCCAGATCAACTTCGCCGCCTGGCTCATCCCTGGCGATGTCATCCAAACCGTGCGCTGGACGATCTTCTCTGCCGGCGCAGGGGCCGGCGGCGGTGGCCCTATCCTCCGGTCGGGCACCGCGGTAGTCACGTCCGGCGCCTCATGTGGCACCGATTGTCTGGAGGAGACCTTCTCCTTGCCCAGCCTTCATCTGACGCCCGGAACCTACTACTTGCGCCTGCAGAATGCCGTGGTGACCAATGGCGATCCGGCGTATTGGGCTGAGAGCGGAGGTCCGTCCAAGGCTTACCAAAGTACGGTGGGAAGCATTCCTTCCGAATCGTTTCAGGTGATCGAGTAGACGGTCACTTGCACAACGATAACAACTTTCCCCACTCGAACCGTTTCGCGCGGCGAGTGGGGAAACGAGTTCGAAAGCGGTGGGAGTGCCTGCGGCCTATTGAAGTGACGCCGTCATGATTGCGGATTCAACGCGGCCGTATCTGTAGAGTCTCCCGATGCGAGAGTGGCCTGGAATTGCCATATCCGCTTCTTCCCATACACCTGAGGTGCGATCTTTTCGCCGTTCAAGGGATGAGTCTTTCTTCAGGGCTCGTTCGTAGTACCGATACGATAGGCCACTCGTTCATGACGTGGGAGGCGAGCGCGAGCAGTTTGATTGTGGTTTGAGTATTTCTACGCGGATGGATCAGCAGCGTCATTGCAGATTTTGTCTTTGCTTTCCTCTCTTGCGTGCTAGTTTGTGAATCCTCTGCGTGAGCCGCTGCCGCGCTCGCAACAAACTTCGCTCAAAGGAGGTCAAGGTGAAAAGAGAACGCCTGACGCAGATCGTCCTGGTGATCGTGGGACTGTTGAATCTGGCCCAAATTTATTTTCTATATATGGATCTGTGGCGTTCCAGCTGGCTTTTGCAGCGGAAGAACGAGTGCGGACCGATGTTTCTGAGCTTTTTTATTCCGGTCGGGGTCTTTCTACTCATGGCCGCAAGGAGACCATCTGAGCATCGCTCG
>DATHQX010000066.1:0-4212 GCA_035482295.1 Verrucomicrobiia bacterium | reverse complement strand
CAGGGCCTGTTCTGCTGGAGATTATGGACAGCTCCGGAAAGTTGGTGAGGCGCTTCTCCAGCACCGATCCGGTGCCTCTGCCGGACGCCCAGCTGGCGATCCCGGAATATTGGCTGCGGCCTTATCAGGGGCTGTCATCGGCGGCGGGGTTCCACCGCTTTGTCTGGGACATGCACTACACGCCGGTTCCGGGGATCAAGCCGGACTATCCGATTTCGGCGGTGGCGCACAATACCGCTCCGGCTTCGACCTCGCCCTGGATTATGCCGGGCAAGTACACGGTTGTGCTGGCGGTGGGCGGCCAGAAATTCACGCAGCCACTGACGGTGGAGATGGATCCGCGGGTGAAGACTTCGCTGGCGGATCTGCAGAAACAGTTTGAGCTATCGAACGAGGTCTACCAGGACCTGATGACGCTGCAACCGGTGGTGGATCGAGCGGACGCGATTCGCGAACAGCTGAAGGCCATGCAAGCCAAGGCCAGCCCTGCTGACAAGGCGAAGATCGAAGCCGCAAGCAAGGAACTGGCGGGGGTGGCTGGCGGCGGTGGCCGTCGACGCCGTCGCGGGCAGCAGCAGGCGGAGAACCTGAGCGGTGTTCAGGGACAACTGATGCAGATGTTCAGCACATTACAGGACGCGGATCAGGCGCCCACGTCGCAGGCTATCGCCGCGGTGGCTAAGGTGCATCAGTCGACGGAGACTGTGCTTCAGCAGTGGAAGGAGTTCGTGAGTGAGGACCTTGTACCGTTGAAGATCCAGCAGTAGGGCAGGGGCCCTCGCCGACGCCTCGGATGAGAGGTCAAGAAGCCGTGTCGGCTCTTAGGGGCCGGCCCGTTTAACTCCATTCTGAAGGGAGCGTTTCGTCTCGAACTTCGACCTCAACCCCACCTACCGGGAACCAATCTGGCTACGACTTTTCGGCCCTTCCAGTCATCCAATGCTTGAAAATCGGAATCGAATCGAGGTAAGTTGCTGGTAGGCGCCGCTTTGTTGCAGGGGCGTCGGACCGGAGGCTCCGATGCGCCGTTGGTACATTCCACTCACCGTCTTGGGATTAGGTAGTGTAGGCGCGTTCTTGTTCAGTGAACGAGGCCGCAAGACCCTACGCGGAATCGTCGAGAGATTTCAGCAGTCGCCGGAAGGTTGGCGGGAGCTGAACGAAAGTCTGCAAAGCGAGTTGGATCGCATTCAGGCCGCGATTGACCACATCGCTGAAACGATCGAGCCGCATCCTGAGCTGGGCCACTAATCCGCTTTTGTCGCCGAGGATCGTTCCGCACGATTTGTAGGCTTTCTCTGCCCGCCGCAGGAACCTGCACAAGTCTGCCTCAGATTGAATCTTTAGGCCGGCGTTAGTCGTCGACAACACCTTCAAACAGATCGGTCTCAAGTTTTGCCTGCTGCGGGGTTTTGGTTGCAGCGAGGTGAAACATCTCCATCGTGCCCAGCGCGTCGCCGAGGTTCTTTCGCACGCGCTCGAATAGCGGCGTCTGCGTAGTGTGCTGCCGGAAGGCGTGATCCTTCTGCTCGAAACGCCCGGCGCCAATCTCGAGGCGCGTAGTGATGGTTGGCTGCGAGATGGGCGGACGGTCGGGCAGCAGGAAGTCCGAGGCGTGGTAATAGAGCTTCTGCGCCTGATGCGGCGTCAGGCCGTCCTGGAGTTGCTCGGGATAGCGGTCCTTGCGGCCGGCCCATTCGAACGCCATGGTGCCGAAGACGCCGGCCATGGCGTGATCGAGATGTCCAGTCAGGCCGCCGTCGGGACCGAAGGTGACAATGACTTGCGGACGAATACGGCGAATGCGCAGCACCAGATCGCCTACCGCCTGGTAGAAGTCGGCGCGGTCAAGTTTGCTGTCGAGATAGCTCAGCACCTCGCCGTGGGAGACACCGAGCACCTTGCACGACTGCGCGAATTCGGCGCGGCGTAGTGCGGCAAGCTCTTCGTTGGTCTTGGCTGTGCCGCGGTTGCGGGCAGCGGTGCCTTCGGTCATGCAGATGACCGAGGTTTGAACGCCGCGCTCGTGATAGAGCAGCAAGGTGCCTCCAAAGGCGCCGGCTTCGTCGTCGGGATGAGCGGTGATGCAGAGGAGTTTGCGCATGAGTCGTGTTAATTCTATCGGTTGTGCGAGCGGCAGCGGAGCAAAGTGGAAGATTGTCGTCACGAGCGCCGGGTTTCGGCGCGAGGTATCTGCCTGTAGGCCGGCTGAAAGCAGATCCCTCCTCGCGCTGAAGCGCTCGTCGGGATGACAACTCTTAATAGAAGGCCTAGAGTTGCCTCGAAAGATGACTGATGTCAGCGTGTCAGTTCCTACCCGGCTTGCCAAACCCCGCCAAATCCGTAATAATAATCAGGTTGTTGCCTCAAGCTATGTGAGGTCCGATGAGCGCCTTTGCTGCGTTCATTGGGGTGCGGTAGCGGCGCCGTAACGGTAGACCGCTGGAGCACCCGTAAAGCCGGTCATCTCGCCTGAGGAATTGTTGTCGCCGGAGCCCAGCGCTCAGCCTGAATTTTGTTGAACAGCAGGCGCGGATTCGCGTGGCAACTCACTAGCAGGAAAGGAAACATTCTCTGTGTTAATGATTCGTCTGTCGCGCCGTGGTGCGCGCAAGCAGCCGTTCTACCGCATCGTGGTTATCGAGAAGGACCGGGCGCGCGATGGCCGCTCGGTGGAAGTGGTAGGCACCTACAACCCGCGGACTAATCCCGCAACTGTTGACCTGAAACGTGAGCGCATCGACTATTGGACCGGTAAAGGCGCCCAGTTGTCGGACCGTGTGCGCAAGCTGGTGGAGAAGGCTCCGGCGGCGAGCGCGGCGGAACCGACCGCGGTAGCCTAACTTCGGCACGAAACAGGAGAGCCCCACAATGTCAGACGGCAAGCCGGATATGGTCGCGCTGATGGAAAACCTCGCCAAGGCGATTGTTGAGAAGCCGGAAGAGGTGACGGTCGAGCCCTTCGAAGAGAACGGGCAGACAGTGCTGGAGTTGATCGTCGCCGAGGACGATCTGGGACGCGTGATCGGGCGCAACGGACGCACAGCGCGCAGCCTGCGAACGATCCTGCATTCGGCCAGTTTGCGTACGCGCAAGCGCTATCAGTTGGAGATTGTGGAATAGACGGCGAGTTCATCACCGTCGCACGTGTGCTCGGTCCACAGGGCCGGCGCGGAGAAGTTTTTGCCGACTTGCACACCGACTTCCCGGAGCGCTTTGAAGAGCGACGTCAGTTATCGGGGTTGAGTCCAAATGGTGCGCGCCGCGAGTTTCGACTGGAAGACTACTGGTTCCACAAAGGCGGCGTGGTGCTGAAGTTCGCCGGCGTGGATAGCATCAACGACGCCGAGCAGTTGAAGGGGTGGGAAGTACAAGTGCCGCAGGAAGAGCGAACCAAATTGGAAGAGGGTTCGGCCTACGTCGGTGAGATCGTGGGATCGGATGTGTGGATCAACGATGGGCAACGCTTCCTGGGGCGTGTCAGTGAAGTGCAGTTTGGCGCCGGAGAGGCTCCGCTGCTGGTAGTGAAGCTGCCGGTTTGCGCGGTGCAGAACGAAGTGCTGGTGCCTTTCGCTGCCGAGTACGTGAAGAAATTTGACGTTGCCGGCAAGCGTATCGATATGGAGTTGCCAGAAGGCCTGCTGGAGATGGATACGCCGCTGAGCGAGGAAGAGAAGCAGCGGCAGAAGTCGGAAGCCGACGAAGCCAGGGCGGCCGGCGAACGTAGGAAAGGGAAGTAGAGCGGCGCACATCTCTGAAAGGGCGCTGCTTTGGCTGCGCCGGTGCTGGGAAATGAGAATGTTGTCGCAGGCGTAGGGGTCCTTCGACTCCGGTTCACAAAGGCAGCGAACCTGCGCTCAGGATGACACGTTGTGGTGCGCGGCCTTGTAGCAGGTGAACGATGGTCGTCGGGGGATGAGCGATGAAGTTCGAGATCCTGACGATTTTTCCGGACTTTTTTCGCGGGCCGCTGGATTACGGCATCGTGCGCAAGGCGCGCGAAGCCGGGCTCATTGAAATCCTGATTCACGATCTGCGAGCGTTCACGCACGATCGGCATCGCACGGTCGACGACCGGCCGTTTGGCGGCGGCGAAGGCATGGTGCTGAAACCGGAGCCGATCTTCGAATGCCTGGAGTCGCTGAAAGTTGCGCCGCGCCAAGAGCGGGTGCCTGAAAATGGGCGTGAGTCGGTGGTGCTGTTGTCGCCGCA
>DATHQX010000065.1:0-8852 GCA_035482295.1 Verrucomicrobiia bacterium | reverse complement strand
TTACGTCGAAATCGTGGAGATCCCCGATCACCCATTCTTCATCGGCTGCCAATTCCACCCCGAGTTCAAGTCCAAGCCACTCGAGCCACATCCGTTGTTTTCGAACTTTGTGAAAGCGTCGTATGAGAACAAGCTGCGGCGTCAACACGTGCGGCAAGAAGTGGAACTGGAGATGTTCCATCGGCCGGAGAAGGTGAAGGGATAGGCGCCGAGGGCTAAGTCACTGCGTCGGCAGAGGTCGCAGTTCCTTTTTCTTTCGGATTCCCTGATCTGAAAGTAGTCTGCCCTATCTTGTATTTTCTATTTTTGTGATCAATAAGTATCAATTCGGCGACAAGGTCCTCGTTAGATTTCCTTAATACCGGCGAAACAAATAGCAAAAGGCGGCAGGCTAAGGGCTCGTCCGGCATCAAATGCAGTTGCTCGCCAAGACTCATCAAGGGTTTGGTCCCCACGATGTACCCCTCCCTAAGGATCACTCGCTCCTGTGTGTTTGATGAGGTAACGATTGCATCGCCTTGGATCTGCATCATCGGCTGTGTACCGAATCTTCCGAGCGCCCATACGCAGCTGATTCGCTCCCAAGAGACGTGAAGCTTCGGCTGTTTTGGTAGTGCATTGCGGATCGCAGATGGGAGCATCCACACGCACGCTATGATCAATAGCAGAACTACCCACAAGGGAACCCCGGTTTTCAGGAGCCGTAGCAGCGACTCAAGCTTGGCTAAGCCTTTGAGCGGCTCGCCTTTTAGCAGAGCTGCAGCTACGATTGGGATGACGAGGGCCGCAACGAACCTAGTGACCGCTAATGCGACTTGTCGTATTTTTTCCCAATTCACTGCACGATTCTGGCAAAGGCTATATGTTGCTTAAGAGTTGCAGAATTCTTACCGTTAAGATTGGTATTCACACCTGAATGAAAAAATCTTTCCACATCGGTGAAGTTCCCATCGGCGGAGGTCTTCTTCTCATCGCCGGCCCCTGTGTCATCGAAAGTGAAGCGCACGCCCTCAAGATGGCCGAGGCCATCTCTGCTATCACGCGCGAGAAGAAGCTGCCGTACATCTTCAAGGCCTCCTACGACAAAGCCAATCGCACCTCGATTCGCAGCTTCCGCGGCCCGGGAATTGAAGAGGGTTTGCGCATTTTGCGGAAGGTTGCTGAAATCGCCAAAGTGCCCGTCCTGACTGATGTTCACGAGGCCGTTGACGTTCCGCGCGTCGCCGAAGCCGTTGACGTTCTCCAGATTCCCGCCTTCCTTTGCCGGCAAACCGACTTGCTCATAGCGGCAGGGAAGAGCGGTCGGGTGGTCAACGTCAAGAAGGGTCAGTTTGTTTCGCCGTGGGACATGCGGCATGCGGTCGAGAAAGTTCGCGATTCCGGCGGCGAGCGCGTGTTCCTGACCGAGCGCGGAGCCAGCTTCGGCTACAACAATCTCGTGGTCGACATGCGCTCGCTGGCCATCATGCGCAGGTTCGCACCTGTCGTCTTCGACGCGACGCATTCTGTACAACTGCCGTCAGCCAGCGGCGGCGAGGGCGCGGCCATCAGCGGTGGCCAGCCTGAGTTTATTCCCTTGCTGTCGCGCGCAGCCGTGGCTGCCGGTGTCGATGGCGTCTTCATGGAAGTACACGACCATCCCGCACAGGCAAAATCGGACGGCGCAAACGCGCTGGATCTGAAGTTGCTGCCCGGGGTGCTGGATCAGTTGATCGCGATCCATTCGGCACTGCGATGATCCCTTCAGCGGGTACGGATAGAGTGAACCTCCAGGTTCGCATCCTCGGCCGATTCCCCACGACTTGTCATCCTGAGCGGAGGTGCGCTGCTTTTGCGCGCCGTAGTCGAAGGATCGGCGATCCGTGTCCAGCATCAGCCAGTTTTCCCGCCCCCTGGAAACCGCAGATCCTTCGACTACCGCATCCGCCCGCCGCCAAGGATGCGGCGGAAAAACCGTGCGGACGCTTCGCTCAGGATGACAAATCGTAGAATGGTTTGGCGTGGCGCTGAAGCGCCGTGTCTACCCAGTCTTGCGAACGGGCCAAAGCGCCGCTCTACCCGGTTTTGCCAAATGAGCCGCACTATCCGAGCGCCGCAACCCGCGCATAGGTAGCCATCTGCGCTAACATCTTCGTATGACGAAGCTGCTCTCTAACCCGCGCTTTCTAGCCGTCTACTCCGGCGTTCTGACCATCGCCTTCGCCGTAGTCGTCCTCGCCGGATTCGCCGAATCCCGACAGAAGCAATCCTTCGACGAGATTACGGTCCATCGCATCAACGTCGTTGAGCCCGACGGCACCCTGCGCATGACCATCTCGAACAAAGCCGACTTCCCGGGATTCATTATCAAGGGCAAAGAGATGCCTCATCCCGGTCGCTCGACCGCGGGTATGCTGTTCTTCAACGACGAAGGCACGGAGAACGGCGGCCTGATCTTCGGCGGAAGCAAGGACAAGGACGGCAGGGCCACAAGCTACGGCCATCTCAGCTTCGATCAGTACGAGCAGGATCAGGTCTTCAGCATCGATGCGGAGCAGGAAGACGCGCAACGCACGTCCGAGCTGCGCATGATCGATGAACCTGACTACCCGATCACCGAAGACCTGGCCGGGGCCGCGCGCATCGAGAAGCTTCCAAAGGATCAGCAAGCGGCGGCATGGAAAGAACTTCGCAAAGGCAAGCAGCACGCCCAGACACGTATCCTGCTCGGTCGCCTTGATGACCGATCCGTCGCGCTGCGTCTGAAAGACGTCGAAGGTCGCGATCGCATCGTCATTCGTGTGCAGCCTGATGGGTCGCCGGTTCTTCAGTTCCTTGACGAGACAGGAAAGGTGACTACGCAGCTTCCGCCGGCTGCTAAATGAGATTAGCGTGCTGCAGCAGGTAGCTCATGACGTCGATATTGGGGGGCTTATTCCCGAGCGCGCGAATCATGCCGATAATCTGACCTCGATGCAGGCTGGAATGATTCACTACGTGGCGGATCAATTGCCAGCGCACATAGGGGAAGTCGACGGTGGCGGAGATCCAGCACGAGATTGGCTCCGCGAGTTCCTCTTCCGTTGTCGACTCGAACCAGCTATCAAATGCGAGCGCGACTTGCTCGCAGCCGGACGATACGTCTTCGAAGCGAATTTCCGCAGGCACGGGCTCGCCGCCGATTTCGTGTAAGGGAGGAATTTTGTTGGCCGTCAGGCACTTCGCCCAGAAGCGCTCGGATATGTAGAAGTGATACAGCGTGCCAAGAATGCTGCCGTGTGAGATGCCAAGATTGCGGTTTCTGTCGGCGATCGACAGCTGCGCGCAAGCCTGCAATAGCGCGCGAGTTGCCCAGGCGGAGTACCGCAAGTCGAGCTGTACCACTTCTTTAAGTTTCCCCACCGATGGTGAGTGTACTCTCGTTGCTCCGGCCTTGAGGCAACTTGAATCTCTGCACGAACTTACAGAGCCGCTGCCGGCTCCTCTTTTGGCAACAGTTTCGATGGCCAAATCACGCCTTTAACTGGCAGAAACTGCCCTTTTGACCGTAAAATATTGGGAGTTTCCCAGTTGCTCGCTATCCTCTCGATAGGCTTCAACTGACCGCGGTATAGCTGTGTCCAGCTGATATGTCCTGCTTCGCCCTGAGCGGCGGACCATAAAAGGAGTTCTTACTTTGTCAAAGAAACGCTATCTGTTTACCTCGGAATCGGTAACAGAAGGTCATCCGGATAAGATCGCCGATCAGATCTCCGACGCCATCCTCGATGCCTGTCTGAAAGAAGATGCTTACAGCCGAGTTGCCTGCGAGACGCTGACGGCAACCGGTCTGGTCGTGATCGCCGGTGAAATCACCACCAAGGCTTACGTCGATTTCCAGACGCTGGTACGCGGTGTGGTCGCCTCCATCGGCTACGACAACGCTCTCTACGGCTTCGACTCCAACACCTGCGCCGTAATCTCGAGCATCAACAAGCAGTCGGGCGATATCGCCATGGGTGTCGATACCGGCGGCGCCGGCGATCAGGGCATGATGTTCGGTTATGCGACCAACGAAAATGAGAACCTGATGCCGACCCCCATTTTCCTGGCGCACAAGCTCTGCGAGCAGCTCACGAAAGTCCGTAAGAACGGCACCCTTCCTTACCTCCGGCCCGACGGCAAATCCCAGGTAACAGTGGAATACGACGAGAACCACAAGCCGGTCCGCATCGATGCGGTCGTCATCTCGACGCAGCACGCCGAGACCGTCGCCAACGAAGACCTGCGCGCCGACATCCTGAAGCACGTGATTCAGGCCGCGCTGCCCGAAGAAATGCTGGACGAGAACACCAAGTACCACATCAATCCGACCGGACGCTTCGTTATCGGCGGACCGATGGGCGACACCGGACTGACCGGCCGCAAGATCATCGTCGACACCTATGGCGGCATGGGACGTCACGGCGGCGGCGCCTTCAGCGGCAAAGACCCGACCAAGGTCGATCGCTCAGCCTGCTACATGGCGCGCTACATCGCCAAGAACATCGTTGCTGCCGGTCTTGCAGAGCGCTGCGAAGTGCAGTTGGCCTACGCCATCGGCGTCGCCGAGCCGGTCAGCGTGCTGATCGAGACCTTCGGCACCGCGAAGATCGACGAAGTCAAGATCGCCGACCTGGTTCGCGCGACCTTCAAGCTGACGCCCAAGGGCATCATGGAGTCGCTCAACCTGCGCCGTCCGATCTATCGCAAGACGGCTGCCTACGGTCACTTCGGCCGCAACGATCCCGACTTCACCTGGGAAGCCACCGACAAGGCTGCAGCCCTGCGCGAGCAGGCCGGCCTGGCAGGCGCCGAACAGAAGACAGCTAAAGCAGCGAAGTAGGCTTTTACAACAGGGCGGAGAACATCCCGCCCTTTTCAGTTCTATCCCGACTCGCTCCTCTTAAGCGAAGACGGAGACGAACCGAAGAATTGTCATCACGAGCGTAACGAGGGATCTGCTTTCCTTCATGTGACGCAACAGCGGATCCCTCGCTACGCTCGTGACGACACTGATGAGATAAGAGCGCCCGTCGCTCACACGAAAACTCGAAACTGTTCACAGGGAGACTATGTCCACCACATCCACACGCGTCGCCGGCGATATCGCCAACCTCGGCCTTGCTGATATGGGCAAGAACCGCATCGATTGGGCCAACCAGTCGATGAAGGTTCTGCAGATCATCCGCAAGGAATTTCAGAAGAGCCAGCCACTGAAGGGCATGCGCATTTCCGCTTGCCTGCACGTCACGGCTGAAACCGCCAACCTGGCCATCACGCTGCGCGATGGCGGCGCCGATGTTGTGCTCTGCGCTTCCAACCCGCTGTCCACGCAGGACGACGTCGCTGCCTGCCTGGTCCGCGATTACAACATTCCGGTTTACGCCATCAAGGGCGAGGACAACGAGACCTACTACTCGCACATCATGTCCGCCCTCGATCACAAGCCGCACATCACCATGGATGACGGTGCCGACCTCGTAACCACTGCGCTCACCAAGCGCACCGACGTGCTCGACGGGGTGATCGCCGGCACCGAAGAGACCACCACCGGCATCATCCGCCTGCGCGCCATGGCGAAGCAGGGCGTACTGCGCTACCCGATCATCGCGGTCAACGATGCCGACACCAAGCACCTGTTCGATAACCGCTACGGCACCGGCCAGTCGACCATCGACGGCATCGTGCGCGCCACCAACTTCCTGCTTGCGGGCTCGAAGTTTGTCGTCGCCGGCTACGGATGGTGCGGCCGCGGACTCGCCAGCCGTGCGCGCGGACTTGGCGCTGAAGTCATCATCACCGAAATCGATCCGACCAAGGCCATCGAGGCCGTGATGGACGGCTTCCGCGTGATGTCGATGGACGAAGCTGCGAAGATCGGCGACGTCTTCTGCACCGTCACCGGCAACAAGAGTGTTCTGCGCAAGCAGCACTTCGACGTGATGAAGGACGGAGCCATCATCTCCAACTCCGGCCACTTCAACGTCGAGATCGATATCCCGGCGCTGGAAGAGATGTCGTCGTCCAAGCGCACCACCCGCGCTTTCGTCGAGGAGTACTCGGTGAAGGATGGCCGCAAGATCAACCTGCTGGGCGAAGGCCGCCTCATCAACCTGGCAGCGGCTGAAGGACATCCGCCGTCCGTGATGGACATGAGCTTCGCCGATCAGGCCCTCTCCTGCGAATACCTGGTGAAGAACTACAAGTCGATGGAGAAGAAGGTATATGTGGTTCCCGAAGAGCTCGACAAGCGCGTTGCCAAGCTGAAGCTGGAGTCGATGGGCGTCAGCATCGACGTGCTCACGCCGGAACAGGAAGAGTACCTGGCCAGCTGGAACGAAGGAACGTAAACCAGTTGTCAGTGGCCGGTGGTCAGTTGTCGGATGGGCTTTGAAAGGGCACGGCTTCAGCCGTGCCGGCAGAGCCAAATAACAAGCGGGCTTTAGCCCCTGAGGGCGGCAGAGATGCCGCCCTTCGTTATTTGCAGCGCCCATGCATAAAACGCCAGAGCTGACCTTCAGGTCAGCGTCGAGTTTACTTTTTGAAGGTTGTCATCCTGAGCGCAGCGTCCGCCTGCTTTTCGCTTCGCCGATTTTGCGGAGCGGCGGACTCGGAGTCGAAGGAGCCCTATGACCGCGACGATCCGTCCACGATAGCGGTCCTTCGACCTCGTTCGTCTCGCCCTCGGCGGACTCGCTTCGCTCAGGATGACAAATCGTATCGGTAGGCTTTACCCGATAACTGAAGGCCGAGAGCCGACAACCCCGCTGCTGGCCACCGCCATCACCAGCGCCACTCCCGCGACGCCCACCATCAGAAACACGCACGGAGGCCAGCCTCCTGCGACCCATGTCCATCCGGTGATCGTGGCTCCCAGGCTGCCGCCGATGTAATAGAACGTCACGTACAACCCCGCAGCGGAAGAGCGCGCTTTGCCGGCAACTATTCCGGTCTGCACCGTTCCCACAGCCTGATAGATGAAGACTCCCGACGACGCCAGCGCCAGTCCCACGATGATCACCGCCAGCGAATGCACCAGCGTCAGCAGCAATCCGACGGCAGCAAATGCGAAGCCGATTGCCGAGGTCACGCGAATCCCGTAATGGTCGAGGCAGCGTCCTGAGAGGGGTGTAACGATCAGTCCAAACAAGTAGACGCAGAAGATGCTGCCCAGCTGCGCCGTGTTGAGGTGGTATGGCGGCGCAGCCAGATAGAAGTTCGCGTAGGTGAACGTCCCCACCAGGCAGAACAGCGCGGCGAAGCCCAAGCCGAAGACCGCCAGCAGCCGAGGGTTCCACAGATGTCCTTTGGCGTGGGAGACCGAGTGGCGCATCGCCGTGGCGCGAACGAAGTTCTTCGCCACCGGAAGCCAGCGTTGCACCATGATTGCGCCAGACAGGTTCACCAGACCGATGACGACGAACGCGTAGCGCCAATCGAGATGATGCGCGACCAATCCGGCGATAAAGCGTCCGCCAAACCCGCCCAGCACCGTGCCCGTAATGTATGACGCCATCGCTCGCCCGACATACGCGCCTCCGAACTCTTCGCCGATGTACGCCATGATGACGACGATTACGCCCGGTACGAAGATTCCCTGCATGAACCGCCAGAAGATTAGTTGATGCAGGTTCTGAGAGGTCGCGGCGAGCAGCGTAGGAGCGGTCAGCGCGTAGAGCGACGGCACAATGACCTTCTTGCGCCCGATCGATTCGGCCAGCAGTCCGATAAATGGCGCGGTGAGCGCGACAGCAAGAATAGTAGCGCTGACGGTGAAGCTGACCGCGATCGCTGTGGTGTGATACAGCCGCTGAAGGTAGGGAAGCAGCGGCTGCGTGTCGTAGACGTTGAGGAAGGTGCACATGCCCGCCAGCATGCAGGCCGCAATGGCGACGCGCGAGGGGGCACTCGTGTTTGCGCGGCCAGTGGCTGAGGTCGGGATGGCAACGTCCATCGCGGAAGCCTATGACGTGCTTTCTTGGTGGACGTCCTTGGCGCAGGAAAAGTCCAACGCTGGATTATAGCGACTTGTGCACCTGCTAGAGCAGAACGATGGTGATGCCCTTGTTGCCGCGGCCCAGATCACTGTCGGTCTTGAGTTCCGGCATTTCCTTCAACAGAGCCCAGGAGCGTTCGTCACTCTTGCGCCAGTTCTCGCCAAAAATACAGTCGCGAACTTCCTTCTTGTGGACCATCTGGCGCAGCGTGGCCTGCAAGGCAAAGCGTAGATCGCCGCCGACGCCGGTTGAACCATATCCGTGCACGATCTTCAGGACCTTAATGCCCGATTGCTGCGCGGCATGGATCGCGCTATTCATGCCGGCGCGTGCCTGTTCTACGCTCGGCATGCCGTCTTTGAGGATCACGGTTTTGATGGCGAATCCCATTGCATCATTCGATTGTCGCGTGGACGAAGCCCACACCGTCAAATAAGCGTCACGAGGGAGCTTTGTGTCAGGGCACGACTTTTAGTCGTGCCGTTCCCGCATAGATGGAATCAGGGCTTTAAGCCCATGCACACAGTCTGCAGCGCCTTAAGCCGTTACAACCATGGCCAGTATTCGGCACGACTGAAGTCGTGCCCTGACACAAAGCAAAGGCCACGACGTTTATCGGCGACTTTGCGTTGTTTGACGTCCGAGGCGTTCGCCCGCGCCTTCGAAAGGCGAAACTTAGCGCGCTACTCGCGAACACGATATCATCTTTAACTCGGGAAACTCGATGAAAGAAATCGCTGGATGGGCACTGGAAACCGCCAGGCTACGCGGGGCGTCGTTGGCTGAGGCTCGCATCGTCGATGAGCGCAACCGCGCTCTGGGCACGAAGAATGGCAAGATTGGCAGCGCCTCCGA
>DATHQX010000064.1:0-2410 GCA_035482295.1 Verrucomicrobiia bacterium | reverse complement strand
AGAAAACCGCAGCCTGCCCTGGCGTGATGGCGCGCTGCGGCTGATCGAAAGTGACGAGAACTTCGTCGTCACCGACCTTCTCAAGCATTGCCGAAGCGGGTTCGTGCCGGTGACGAATCTTCACGGACACCCGCATAGGCTCGCGCAGCTGGTCGACGGAGATGAGATTCACGCGACCGGCGCGCAGCGTCCGCGAATAAAGGTTGTCATCGCTGCCCACGACCACCTGCTTGTGGGCCCCGTTAATCTGAATTACGTAGAGCGGCGACCCAGTCGCCACACCCAAACCCTTGCGCTGTCCAACCGTGAAGTTGTGAATGCCGCTGTGCTCGCCAATCACTTCTCCGCTCGCGGTCACCAGCTCTCCCGCAGTGTCGGGCAGAGCCTCGCCACTCTCGGCGAGATAGGCGTCGATAAAGCGCTTATAGTCGCCGCCGGGAACAAAGCAGATTTCCTGCGAATCAGGCTTCTCGGCCAGAGCAAGGCCCTGCCTGCGCGCCAGTTCTCGAACCTCGGGCTTGGTCATGCCACCCAGCGGAAACAGCGTGCGGCTCAGTTGCTCCTGGGTCAGCCCGAAGAGGAAATAAGTTTGGTCTTTGCTGCGGTCGGCTGGACGCTTTAGCAACCAGCGTGCTCTGGCGTCGTCATACTCCACCCGGGCGTAGTGGCCAGTGGCAACGCAATCCGCGCCAATCTGCTGGGCGACGACGTGCAGTTGATCAAACTTGAGGTGATTGTTGCACAGGCTGCAGGGAATGGGCGTGCGTCCCGAAAGATACTCCGCGACGAACGGCCGCACCACATCGCGTTCAAAACGCTCTTCGTGATTCACCACATAATACGGAATGCCGATATGCTCAGCCACGCGGCGGGCATCGTAGACGTCATCGAGCGAGCAACAGCGTCCCGTTACCTGCTCGGGCATGCCTTCGTGTCCAGCCAGCCGACGCTGGTTCCAGAGCTGCATGGTCAGCCCGATGACGTTATGTCCCTCAGCGCGCAGCATGGCTGCGACGGTCGAGGAATCGACCCCGCCCGACATAGCGACGGCAATGGTCTTCTGATTCGTCATGCTAAGAGTTAACCACTGTCTTCCCGTACGAGGGCGACAGCTCCCGCAACCGCGCTACCGTTTCCGGCACCAGGGCAAGCGCAAGGTCAATGTCTTCCGCCGTGTTCTGCTTACCCAGACTGAAGCGGACGCTGGCGCGCGCCCGATCGGCCCGGAGCCCCATTGCCAGAAGCACATGAGACGGCTCAATCGCTCCCGCCGAACAGGCGGCACCGGTGGAAACCGCGAGACCCTTCAGGTCCAGCGAAATGACCATTGCCTCGCCTTCGATATGATCGAAATAAATGTTCACCGTGTTCGGCACGCGCGCCGCGCCGTCGCCGTTCACGGCAGCTTCCTCCACTTGCGCGAGAATTCCCTGCTGCAGGCGATCGCGCAACGTGGACATTTTCTTGTCGTCATCGTTCTCGAAGCCTTGCATCGCCAATTCTGCCGCCTTGCCAAGCCCGACGATCCCCGGAACATTCTCGGTTCCGGCGCGCCGCGAACGCTCATGCCGTCCGCCATAAAACAGCGGCTGAAGACGCGTTCCCCGTCGCACGAAGAGCGCCCCCACACCCTGTGGCGCGTGCATCTTATGGCCGGAAATCGAAAGCACGTCACAGCCAATCTGCTTCACATCAATCGGGACTTTCCCGGCAGCCTGCACCGCATCAGTGTGAAAATTAACATCAGCTTCAACGGCAATCTTCCCAATGTCTTCAACCGGCTGCAGCACTCCGGTTTCGTTGTTGGCCATCATGATCGAAATCAGCTTGGTGTTCGACCGCAACGCGCGCCGCACATCATCGGGATCCACCAGACCGCGCCCATCCACCGGCACATAGGTCACGTCGCAGCCCGTTTCCTCAATATGTTTGCAGGCGTGCAGCACCGCGTGGTGCTCAACGCTGGAAGTAATAACGTGATCACCCGCACCAGTCAATCCTGCAATCGCCAGGTTGTCGCCTTCAGTCCCGCCGCTGGTGAAGACAACCTCGGCGGCCCGGCAGCCCAGCAGCGACGCCACCGAATCCCGCGCCCGCTCTACCGCAGCACGAGTCTCCTGCCCATGATGATGGATCGACGACGCATTGCCAAAGTGCTCGCCAAAATATGGACGCATGGCTTCGAGCACCTCCGGCAGAACCGGCGTGGTGGCGTTATTGTCGAGGTAGATTCGGCGCATCGCACTCACTCCACCATTCTAGCTGAGGAGCGCGCGGTTGAGGACTTCGGAAGACTGCCCTACCGCTTTTCCAGCACTACGTAACGATTAGGGTAATCCGGCCCCATGTATTCGGCCCGCGGCCGAATCAGGCGGTTGTCGTCAAGTTGCTCGATGACGTGCGCGGCCCA
>DATHQX010000063.1:0-20240 GCA_035482295.1 Verrucomicrobiia bacterium | reverse complement strand
ACTCTGTTTGTATGGTGACTTGGTCTCCTACCCGTACGAACGGCAGATCCTTCTGATATACGTTCACCAGCACCCACACGTTACTGGTGTTGGAGATGACGAAACACTGCGTTGCGCCGGGCTGAATTAGTTGTCCGACGGCCACGTCCTGCTCCACGACTTGACCGTCGATGGGAGCCTTAACCGTGGCTTCAAAGGACGGCGGGGCGGTCAGCAGGGCATTGGGATCCGTGATGCCCAAGACCTTGAGCGCGGCTTCGGCCGCCACCAGATCGCCCTCCGCCTGCACCTGAGCCGACTCTGCCTGCTCCACGTTTTGCTCGGCGAGCGCATGGTGCTCGTAGAGGTCTTTGGCGCGCGCGTTAGCTTTTTGCGCTAAGGCATAGGCATCCTTCGCTTTCAGGTAGTTGGAGCGCAGTTGCGAATAGTCAGGGCTGGCGACATAGAGCATGGGCTCCCCGCGCTTCACCATCTGACCGGGAACGACTGCGATGCGGCTGACCGGCCCGCTTACCTGGGTGATGACCGGCGTCGTCTGGAAGCTGTCGTAGGCCACCGCACCCGTGAGACGCAGGGTGCGCGTAAGCGTCCCCGGCTGTACGGTCAGAACCTGCACGTGCGACATCTGGTCAGGCGGGATGGAAAACAGTCCCGCCGAGTTGGAGATGTTGGCATGATTCTCGTTGGCAGGTTCGGACTGGTTGCAACCGGCGAGCACCAGCGCCAAGCCGGACAAAATCAGCAACGGAACGAGGCGATAGGCGAGCGTCCGGCACTTAATCATGGCAGTGTCCTCGTTCCAACGGCTTCCTTCAACTGCTCGAGCGACGTCATGTAGGCGGCCAGAGCCTGACGATACGCCAGTTGGGTCGCGCGATTGCTGCGCTCGGCATCGAGGAAATCCAACAAGCTGCTGGCACCGCGCTTATAGGCGTACTCGCTAATGTCCAGCGAGTCCTGAGCTTCCTTCAGATACCCCGACGTATACAGTTGCACGATCTCTTCGTTGCTGCGCAGCGACTCGTAAGCGTTGGTCACGTCGGACATCACCGTGTCGCTAGTGGACGCCTGCGTCTCCTGCGCCTGCACCAGCGCATATTTTGTGCGTGCGATCTCACCCTGGTTGCGGTTAAAGAAGGGTAAATCGAAATTAAGAAAGAACGAAGCGCTGTTCTCACCGGCGGTGTGGGTGTAATCAAGAATGGCATTCACGTCCTGCTTGCCGTTGGCCTGCGCCAGAGCAATCTGGCTCTGTGCCGCCGTTACTCCCAGAACCGAGGCGCGATAGTCGGGACGCTCTTGCATGGCCCTCAACTGCAGGTCGTCGACGGTGGCGGTCAGAGGCTGGAAAGTCAGATCTCCGACCACATCGTAGTTGGCCGGAACGGCGTCGTATCCAAGTAATAGGCGCAGCGCGACCAGCGCCTGTACGCGCGCCAACTTCGCGGCGGAAACGTCGGTCTCGAACTGGAGCAGTTGCAGCTTGATCTTGAGGTAGTCGCCTTCGCTGATGTACCCCGCCTTGTACTGCACCTCGGAGACATCGACGGTGTCCTTGAAGCTCTTCAGATCCAGCATTGCGAAGCGCAGAGTAGATTCGGCGAGAAGAACGGCGACGAACTGCTGACCCACATTGAAGATCAGCGAGCGCTCGTCGTCGGTGATCTGGGCTTTAGTGACGTTAGTCTGGTCGACTGCCGCTTGCAGCCGGCGCTGGCGCTTGTGACCGCGCTCAAACAGGTATCCCATGCCAAGGTCGAATTGCTGTACCTCGCTGAGGTTATCGCCGGAGAACTCCGACGGCTGGAAGATCGGCAGGAATTGCGAATCGAAGTAAAGCGTCGGATTGGGCCGCAGGTTGGCAGTGATCTCCTGCGCCTGGTTCTGAAGAATCAGGGTACGGGATGCCTTTAGAGCATGATTGTGGGCGAGGCCCAGGTCGATGGCCTGATCAAGTGTAATGAGCGTCGTGCTCTGTCCTTCGGCGGGGACAAGCAGCAGCAACAGCAAACTCAATGCTCCCAGAAATTTCATCCGGAAGTGGAGTAGACGCATAGGAATCAAAATTGTTAACTCAAACGACCTTCGACTCGTAAAGACAGCAGCCTTAAGCGTAGATACCAGGTTTTGGCTTCACCCCAGCGTTACTCCTCAGTCGGCGCAGTTCAGCCTGGTCGGAGGCACACTATCACTTGAGTTAGAAAACACATTGTACAGGTAGGAAGTTGTGGTCAATACGAGAGATAAATCTCTACCGCGTCAGATCACGGTCTGGGAGGACAGAGGTAGTGCTTCACCAGTTCGGGTAGGGATGCAATCGAGAGGTGGGCCAGCCCGGCAGCTTTTTGATCGTCGGGCGTGCGGGCCTCATCCGCTTGAACGAAAACCGTGGTGAGTCCAGCGCGGAGGCCAGCTTCGATGTCCCGCTGGGAATCTCCGGCGATGAGGCTATTGTCCGATCGGGCTGCCGGAAAATCGACAAAAGCCTGTTCGATGAGGCCCGTTTGCGGCTTGCGGCAGGTGCATTGTCCCGCATCATGCGGACAGACGTAGATTGCGTCGACGTGCGCGCCGTATTGGGCTAGCTCCTCCCGAAGCTTTTCGTGCATTCGATCCAGATCGTCGAGCGAATAGAGGCCGAGCGCAACCCCCCGCTGATTTGTCACAACGATGACCTTGCGTCCGGAGCGATTCAGGGCCGCAATGGCTTCGGCTATTCCGGGAAGTACCTCGAAGTTTTCCACCCGGGTGATGTACTGCCCTGACGGAGGGCGACGATTCAGAACCCCATCCCGATCTAGGAAAACGAATCGAATATTACTGAAGTCAAACCGGAGTTCACGCGGCATGGCAGTTATACTTTTAGAACAAGCCCTCATTACCAGGTTCAAGCGAAGGCCCTCACACTATTGCGCCGCGAGGGGCGAATGCCGTCTTCTTTGAACTTGTCCGGCGTTTTTTCGGACGCTTTAACAGAACACCTATCCATTATCCGCCAGCTTGAGGGGCAGCAGGATTCTTTCGAGCGGGCGGCAATTCTTATCACCGATTCTTTACTGAATGGGAACAAAGTCCTGTGGTGTGGGAATGGCGGAAGTGCGGCCGACTCGCAGCACCTGGCCGCCGAGCTGGTTGGGCGCTTTCATCGCCCGAGAGCGGCTTTGGCGTCGATCGCTTTAACCACCAATACTTCCGTCCTGACCGCCGTGGCAAACGACTTTGGCTACGACGAGGTTTTCGAGCGCCAGGTTGACGCGTTATGCCAGCCGGGCGACGTTGTGGTCGGCATTTCGACCTCGGGCAATAGTCGTAATGTCTGCGCGGCACTCGAGAAGGCGCGGCAGATTAAGGCGGCAACCGTCGTTATGACGGGGAAGGATGGCGGGCACATGGCTTCGTTGGGCGATGTGTGCATCAAGGTTCCGTCGACCGACCCGGCACGGGTGCAGGAGGCGCACATCCTGTGCGGCCATATCCTCTGCGAATGGGTGGAACTGGCCAGTTGCATCAGCCACGTGGTTTCAGTTCAGCGGAGTGCCCGATGATTACCGATCCGCGTGAAATCTTCGCGTTGGTGCAATCGGGATGGCGTCACATTCCAGTGCTGGTTGTAGGCGACGTCATGCTGGACCAGTATCTCTGGGGCGAAGTCGAGCGGATTTCGCCCGAGGCGCCGGTGCCCGTCGTGCGAGCCTGTCTGCGCGACGAGAAGCCGGGCGGGGCCGCCAACGTCGCTATGAACCTCGCGGGCTTGGGAGCGTCTGTCACGCTCGTGGGCTTTGCCGGCGGAGACCGCGAGCAGAACGTCCTGGAGACGGTGCTGGCAGATCACGGAATCGAGCCGCGCTTGACATCAACGGCACAGATTCCCACTACGACCAAATTGCGGGTGATCGCCGGCAAACAGCAGATCCTGCGGGTGGATTCGGAGGGTGGAGGGACATTCGCGGTCGATGATTATCGGCGATTGTCGAACAGTGTCCTTGCCGCGCTGGACGATTGCGCCGTGGTGGTGCTGTCGGATTACGCGAAGAATACGCTGAACGAAGAGCTCTGTCAGACCATTCTGCGCGAAGCGCGTCGCAAACGCATTCCGTCTCTGGTCGATCCGAAGCACCCCAATTATGCGCGATATCGCGGTGCGAGGTTGATCTCCCCCAATCGCAAAGAGCTGGCGGCAGCGACGGCACAACCGGTGAGCGACCTGGAACAGCTTTTGCGGTCAGGCCAGGCGCTTCTGCCGGCGCTGGACATCGATGCGATGGCACTGACGTTGGGCGAGAAGGGAATTGCCATCTTGCGCGGCGATTCCCGGTCGTATCTGCCGGCGGTTGTCCGGCAGGTCTATGACGTGTCCGGGGCGGGAGATACGGTCATCGCAGTGCTGGCCCTGGCGACCGCGTGCAATGTTTCGCTCGAGGCCGCCGCGGGGCTAGCCAATATTGCCGCCGGAGTTGTAGTCAGCAAAGTCGGGACAGTGCCGATAAGGAAAGAAGAACTACTTGGCGCCATGGCTGAGTGTGTGTCCCCGACTATGACGGAAAAGGTGCTGTCGTCGGGGCAAGTGGTCGAGCGGGCGGCAGCGTGGCGGTCGGGCGGCCAACGGATCGTTTTCACCAACGGATGTTTCGACATCCTGCACGTAGGGCACATTCGATTGTTGGAGGAGGCGCGACACCGCGGCGACCGCCTTATTGTCGGCCTGAATAGCGACAGTTCGGTGCGTGAACTCAAAGGCCCGTTGCGGCCGATTGTAGGCGAAAGAGAACGAGCACAGGTGCTTGCGGCTCTGAGCGCCGTGGATGCGGTGGTGGTATTCAGTGAAAGTACGCCCTTGCGATTGATCGAAGCCCTTCGTCCGGATGTTCTGGTGAAGGGAGGCGATTACACCGAGCAGAACGTGGTCGGAGCACGCGAGGTGCGGTCATGGGGCGGACGGCTGGAGCTAATCCCGCTGCTGGAGGGGATCAGCACCACACGGCTGATTGCCTCTGCTGCCTCGCCGGTCAAAGTTATCAGCAATGTCTTCACGGCCTGAAACGATGCTGCCACAAATGTTCTTCTCGGTCCGATTGCCAACCTTGGCGGCCATCTTCTGGCGGCGACACATCCGGCGAAGCCCAATCCAAGGCGTGTCGCAAAAGGAGCCGCTGTCGTTCATCGTCTTCCGGCTGGATGCTCTGGGCGACGTCGTTCTCACAACACCATTGTTTCGCGCACTGCGGCAAGCCTTCCCGGGCTCGCAGTGCACGGTTGTGGTCCAGAAGGCCTACAAATCGCTTTTGGTGACCAACCCGCACGTCAACGAAGTGCTGACGCTGCCCAAGATCGATTGGCGGTGGCTGCCACAACGTCTCAGGCGGCTGTTAGCGGCTCTGGCACTGTACTGGACGCAGTTACGCTACCGCCATTTCGATTACGCCCTCTCGCCTCGCTGGGATGTTGATGAGCATCTGGCGACATTCCTGTGCATTCTGACCAATGCGTCGCGACGGGTAGGCTACTGCTCACACACGTCGCGTGCAAAACTCGAGATGAACCGTGGCTTCGACGCCGCGTATGACCTCTGCCTGCCGCCCGGCCCGGTGCGGCACGAAGTAATCCGTAATCTCGCGCTGGCAGAACAACTGGGGGCGACCATCGGCTCCGACGCTCTTGATATTCACATCACTGAACGGGACCGGAGATGCGCAGACAGGTCATTGGGGAACGTCTCACCGGCCACGAAGCTGATCGCACTGGGAGTCGGCGCGCAAAGTTCCGGCAGACGCTGGCCATTAAGAAACTACGTAGAGGTTGTCGAACAAATCGGTGGGGAGCTGCAGATCCAGCCGGTCATCGTCTGTTCCGAGGTTGAGCTCGGCATGGCGCTACAACTCAACGACCTGCTAAAAAAACCTGCAATTATCGTGAGCGGTGCACGATTGCGCGAAGTTTGTGCGGTACTCGAGCGCTGCCAGCTCTTCGTCGGTAACGACAGCGGTTGTGCGCATCTGGCTGCGGCCATGAGCTGCGGCACGATCGTCGTCTCGCGCCATCCGCTGAGCGGTGATTGTAACCACTTCAACAGTCCGACCCGCTTTGCGCCTTACGCACCCAGAGTGCGGGTTCTGCAACCCGCCACCGGGCGTGGCAATTGCACGACCGCCTGCGGGGTAGATGGCCCGCACTGCATCACCGGTGTCACGCCGCAAGAAGTTGTAGCTGCCGCGCTAGAGATGATGGCTAGCGAGACCTTCTTCGTCGCTGCGCAGGTGAAACCGTGGATGACGCGCGCCTCGCAGCGCCTCCTTAGCGCTCATTCGGCAGAGGCCGTGCAGCGCGCAGTGGAGTCGTTGCGGTCCGGCGTCGACAGGCCATCCCTGTGATCTTCTCCTCCTCGAACTCCCGCCGCGGCCGTGTGGTGAAGGCGGTGTGTTCGGGAGCGGCGTCAAGGCTGCTTGGCGCCGGCGTGAGCTTTCTCACGTTGCCGCTGACCGTGCGCTACCTGGGAGCAGAACGGTACGGCGTGTGGGCGACGATCACCACCACCGTCGTTTGGATCACTCTTCTGGACTTGGGTATTGCAAACACGCTGACGAATCAAGTCTCGCGAGCCTACGCGCTGGACGACAAGAAGTCAGCGCGGCGTTACTTCACGACGGCGCTGACCATCACCGTTGCAGTAACGGCCCTGGCCGTCATTGCCTTCGGCGGCGTCTTCCATCGAATTGATTGCGTGAAGTTGTTTAACGTCAGTCCAGCGACGAGTGCCTCCGAGGTTAAGCGCACGGTAATGCTCGCGGCAGCGTTAATGTTGCTGGCCCTCCCATGCAATCTCGGCAGCAAGATTCTGGCGGGATATCAGGAGCTGCATCTCTATAACTACGCAACCACAGCAGGAGCATTCGCCGGCTTGGTCGGCTTGTCGCTCGGCATCACGCTGCATGTCTCGATGCCGACGTTGTACCTGATGTCCTTGGGATGCCTTACCTATGCCGCCGCAGCTGCCTTGCTAATCGCATTGTGGCGGAAGCCATGGCTGCGGCCGAAACTGTCGGCATTCGATTTCCCCTCAGCGCGCGAATTACTCGATTCCGGCTCGTGGTTCTTCCTGATCCAGGTAGCCGCGGTGGTCGTCTTCAGCTCCGACAACCTTGTGGTCAGCCATTTTCTCGGAGCGTCGGAGGTCACACCTTATAGCGTGACTTGGCGATTTGCCGGATTAGCGGCGATCCTGCAGTCGCTGATCTTTCCTGCCTTATGGCCGGCCTACGCCGAGGCCTACGCCCGTCGTGACTACGGCTGGATACGACGAACCTTCGCGAAGACGATGCGGGGAATCGTTGGACTCAACGTGGTTTGCGCCCTTCTGCTGGTGTCGTTCGGGCGGTTTGCGATACGCATCTGGGCGGGACAGCCGGCGGTTCCGGGTAGCTATCTTCTTGTCGCGATGGCTGTGTGGATCGTCATCAACGGATTCATGACGATGGAATCCTGTTTACTCGCGGCCCTGAACCGGACTCGCGGACAGGCCTTACTATCGGTGGTTGCCGCGGCGGTGAATATCGCGCTGTCGCTTTTTCTGGTGCGTCACTTCGGAGCGCTGGGTGTAATCGGCGGCACGGTTCTTTCTTATCTGCTGGTGCTGGTTGTGCCGCAAAGTCTGATCGTCCGCAGCGTCTGGAGAAGGGAATTACGACAGGCCGATGAAGCTGTTCACGACACTAGAAACGGATTACTCTCGCGCTCTTCGCCAATCGTCGTCAGTGGACCGTGTCCGGGCACGACGACGGTTTCGTCCGGCAGCGCCAGCACCGGCCCGTGCAACGATCGCATGATCTTCTCGTAGGAACCGCCCGGCAGGTCGGTACGCCCAATGGATCCAGCGAACAGCGTGTCCCCGGCAATTAACTTCTTCTCCGGCGCGAAATAGAGGCAGATGCTGCCATCGGTGTGACCTGGTGTATGTAATACATCCGCCACCAGTCCGCCGGCCTGCACCTTGTCTCCACTGCCGACGCTGGCATCGATGTTCACAGCTTCCGGCGCCGCCATGCCAATCCACGAGGCCTGCACATCCAGCATTCTTAGCAGCGCATAATCATTCTGGTTGAGCAGAATCGGTGCGCCGGTTAAGTGCTTGAGCTTCATCGCTCCGCCCACGTGATCGATGTGTGCGTGGGTGACAACAATCTGTTTCACAGTGAGCCCGTGCCGCCGCACTATCGCCATGATCTCGTCGATCTCGTCTCCGGGATCGATGACCATAGCTTCTTTGGTCTGCTCGTCGCCGACGATAGAGCAATTACACTGCAGCGGCCCCACCGGGAAGATTTCGTGGATCATGCCTCCAAGCTATCACGAAGACGAGCGGCTCAGCCGCTTGAGTCAGTCACTCTCCTGCGGTAAACTGCGCGCAATCAGATCAGGCGGTTTTGGCGTGCGTTATTCAAGTGAGGGAGACACTTTTGGAGCGCTTACGTTTTGTGACGCATGGTGATCGGCGAATTCTGCTGCTCGATTTTTCGAATTGCACCGCTGCAGAAGTGTCCGAGATTGCCGATCAGGCTCCGAAGATTGTGACTCAGGAGCCGCCCGGTTCTGTATTGGTTATGGCTGACTTCAGCGGCGCCGAGTTCGATCGGGAAGCGGTAGAACACATCAAGATCGCCACCGCCTTCGACCGGGCGCATGTTAAACGCGCGGCCTGGGTACACGCGGAAACCCTTCCCAAGGTGCTTTACGATTCGATCCGGAGCTTTTCTGCACGAGAGTTTCCCGTCTTTGCAACTCG
Organism: Verrucomicrobiia bacterium; assembly: GCA_035482295.1. Classification (GTDB taxonomy): domain Bacteria; phylum Acidobacteriota; class Terriglobia; order Terriglobales; family Acidobacteriaceae; genus Bog-257. Next base: position 11,464 of record DATHQX010000063.1, on the reverse strand, counting down.
CGAGCAAGCCTTGGAATACCTGGTCAGCGGTGAGCTGCCATCGGAATAGAAAAGCCTCCGCATGCAGCGAAGGCTCAAAGAAACGACAGAGCGAAGGTTCTAGTGAGTAGGCGTCGCCGGCTGCGCGGGCGGAGTCTGCGCCGGCGCGGACTTCACTGGCGTCGACTTGGTGCCGGCCAAAACGGATCCGTTGGTGTGCGAGCGGCGCGCAGCGAAAACCGAGAGGGTGATAGAGGTCACCATGAAAATAATTGCGGCCCAGGTCGTCGCCTTGGTGAGCACAGTGGCAGCGGTGCGGGTTCCAAAGGCGGTCTGGCTGCCCATGCCACCGAAGGCAGCAGCGATATCGCCACTCTGGCCGCTTTGCAGCAACACAACGATGATGAGGAAGGCACAGACAATGATGTGGACAGCGGTGATCAGCGCAACCATGTGACTTTCAAATCTCTTTCGTGGCGAGGGGCACTCGCCGCAGTGGAATCTCTAAACGTTGCCGGCAACTTGCAAGCAGGTAATGGTGCGGAAGGGGGGACTTGAACCCCCATGCCTTTCGGCGCCACCCCCTCAAGATGGTGTGTCTGCCAATTTCACCACTTCCGCATACACTTCTCCGGATGCTGACGCATCTCGGGTTCAAGGCAGAAACGTAGAGGCACCACAAGTATAGCAAACACAACGGCCTCAGCGAAGCTCAGGGCGAAATTGCCGACGCCGGAACCTAGGCTAATACTTCACAATTTTGGCGAACGACGCCGGGTCGAGACTGGCGCCCCCGACCAGTGCCCCGTCGATCTCCTCCTCAGACATCAGTGCCGAGGCGTTGTCCGGCTTGACGCTACCTCCGTAGAGAATCCGAAGATTATCGGCGAATTCCTTTCCGAAGGATTTCTCAACCTCGTGGCGAATAACGCCGTGAGCATCGGAGCACATCTGCGAAGTCGCCGTCTTTCCTGTCCCGATTGCCCAAACTGGCTCGTAGGCAATTACCAGCTTTGCCGCCTTCTTCGCCGATATGCCATTGAAAGCGCGCACGCACTGCCGGCGCAGAACGTCTTCGGTCAAGCCAGCGTCGCGCTCTTCCAAAACCTCACCGACACAGACAATCGGGGTCAGCCCATTTTCCAACGCTGTTTCCAGCTTGCGATTTACCGTGTCGTCGGTCTCGTTGAAGTATTGCCGCCGCTCCGAGTGCCCGATGATGACGTGAGTGACAGACAGAGCCGTCAACATTCCGGCGGAAATCTCGCCGGTAAACGCGCCTTCCTTTTCCCAATGAAGGTTCTGGGCGCCAACCGCAACGTTAGTGCCGCCCGCGGCCTCAACTGCCGTCTGCAAGTCGACGAAGGGTGGACAGACCACGATCTCGTCGCGGGTGTGTCCTTCAACCAGTGGAAGAAAGATCTGGAAAAATACGTTTGTCTGCTCCGGCGTTTTATACATCTTCCAATTGCCGGCAATCATTTTCTTTCGCATGCGCGTCCTGTATGAAATCCGCCCCGCAGGCGGATGTAGTATGACAACCCTCGATTATAGGCTTTCAGGTTTCGGTGAACGAAGGAGAGACATCCCGCCACGCAATCGGGTCAACGCGCGAAAGGTTACGGCTTGACGGTGGGACGCAGCAAAACCTCGCTCATGAACGATTGCGGTTCCTGCGTTACCAGTGACGCAATCACGTGAGCGACGTCTTCGGGCTTGAGCATCTTACTCGTGTCCTTCGCGCCTCGACGCGGACTGAAGTCTGTGTTCACCGATCCGGGACAGACGACGCTGACACGGATGTTGTAGCCGCGCAGCTCTTCCGCCACACCGTAGGTTAAGCCGTTCAGCCCCCATTTCGACGCCGAATAGCCCGCATTACCCGGCAGCGAGTTCTTCCCGGCGAGTGATGAGATGTTGATGATATGGCCCGAGCCGGTTCCGATCATCAGGGGCACCACCCCGCGCAACATGTAATACACCCCGCGCAAGTTGGTGTTGAAGATGGCATCCCAGTCCTCCGGCGCCAACTCGTGAAGCAGGCCGGACGGCCCTCCGATGCCGGCGTTGTTGACCAGAATGTCGACGCGCCCATAGGTTGTTCGGAGGTGTGCAGCCAGAGCGTCGACGCTCGCCACATCCGCGACGTCGCATCGAACCCCTTCCGCTCGCTGTCCTCGACTGTTCAAATCGCTCGCGATCTGCTGGACCAGCACCTCATCGCGGCCCGTCAGGACAACCGTGGCACCCATGCCCGCCAACTTGTGCGTGATGGCAAGGCCGATTCCTCGACCGCCGCCGGTCACAACAGCGATCGCTCCTGATAGAGAAAGAGCCTCTTCGGATTTCATGCGGTTGAGAACCTCTCCTTCCGATATGATGCCTGAACCGGAGAGCCAGCCCCATCCGTGTTGAGGATCGTGCCGCTTTCGAGCAATGCAGGACTGCCGTCTGATCCCTACGCTGTGCGGGCGCGCATCCGCAATTGGGACTGGCCGCATCTTAGCAGCGCGAGAATTGTGTATAGTGCTAAGCAACTTGCCTTACACTGAGGCGGCTACTTATAATCCCGTTTCTGCACTTTGCATTCCCAATGCAGCAGTGAGGGGCCGGACGCTGTGCACTTCCTAGGGGGCGGCGCTCAAAAACATGGAACTGATTGGCGCGTCTAAGTGTCCGTAGGTAAGAAAAGATTTTTCGTAGTTCTCCATATTCGAGGAGCCAACAGAATGAAGAGGTCGCTAGTCATTTCCCTGCTGGTCTTTGCCAGCGCCGCAACGATCCAGCAGGCGGTAGGCCAAGCCGCGGGACAAACTGAGTCGGCGCCAGCCGGCCAGAGCGCTCAGAAGCCCGAGATCAAGAATCCGGCCGAGTATAACGCCTACATTAACGCCATCCAGCAGACGAACGCGGCCCAGAAGGCCCAGCTGCTGGAAGCCTTCCTGCAGACCTATCCGAACAGCGTGATGAAGGTAGACGCGCTGGAACTGCTAATGGTCGCCTACCAGCAGGCAGGCGACGCGCAGAAGAGTCTGGATGCGGCCAACCGTATCTTGCAGGCTGATCCCAACAATGTCCGCGCGCTGGCTGTGCTGTCCTACAACTACCGGGCAGCAGCTTCGCAGGGCGGACCGCAGATGCAAGACAATTTAGCGAAAGCGAAGCAGTACGGCGAGCAGGGTTTGCAGGCTCTGCCCAAGCTGCAGAAGCCGGCGGGCATGAGCGACGCTGACTTTACCAAGCTTCACAACGAGATGGGCGCGATCTTCGACGGTGCGGTCGCATTTTCAGCTCTCCAGGCGAAGGACTACGCGACAGCCCAGAAGGACTTCCAGGAAGCCGTGTCGTGGGAATCGCAGCCTACGATTGCTGACATTTATCCGCTGGCGACCGCTGACTTGGAAGCGAAGCCAATGAATCCCAGCGGCTTCTGGTTCATCGTGAAGGCCGCCATGATGGCTCAGGGCGGTACGCAGCAGCAGATTCTCGATTATGGAAAGAAGAAGTACATTCGCTATCACGGCTCCGACCAGGGCTGGGATCAGCTAGTGAGCGACGCCAAGGCGTCGGCCAGTATTATGCCGCCGGCGGGCTTCACGGTGGCCGCAGCTCCTCCTCCGCCATCTCCGGCCGAGCAGGCAGCTGACCTGGTGAAAACCAAGACGCCGGTGCAGATGAGCTTCGCGGAATGGGAGCTGGTGTTGTCCTCCGGCAATCAGCAGGCCGCAGATACGGTCTGGAACGCGATTAAGGGAAAAGCTGTCAAGCTGCAGGCCAGCGTGATCAGCGCTACGTCGACCTCAGTCCAACTGGCGGGCAGCGACGACGATATCGAGGCCAAGAAGGCTGATATCACGCTAACGATGAGTAAGGCGATCCCGGCAAGGCTGACGCCGACGGTGGGTTCGATGATGGCGTTCCAGGGTACCTTGACCAGCTACACGCCCAATCCGTTCATGATGACCATGACGGAAGGCGTATTGCTCGACAAGAACGGCAACCCGGTTTCCTCGGGCACGGCCACTCATCACACGAGCACCACGCACCACTAAACCGAGTCAGAGGCAGACAGAAGAGGGAGCAGAGAAATCTGCTCCCTTTGCTTTTGCACGCTAGAAAAACGTTACCGGTGCTCGCTGCGGAAGGCACACTGATACCGTAAGGAAGGATCAGCTCATAGACCGAATGAGCTTCTAACGAACAGCTTTCTTGTCGATCGGAACGTTATGCGCGCTGCGGGGCGGGCGACGGGTTCCGCTGCGGAGGCCTTTGGCGTCGAGCTTGAGTTCCGTGATAGTGCGGCTGAGAGTATTACGGTGCATACCCAACTGGCGAGCAGCTTTGCACTGGTTTCCGTTGCTGTCCTGCAGGACAGTCAGGATGAACTTCTTCTTGAATTCGCAAACTGCTTCGGAATAAGTAATGCCGCTTCGATACATCTGCACTACGAGAGCTTCCAGTTGATCTTTCACGACGCCTCTCTCCGCTATGAGTTCGTTATGGCGTTGAATTACTTTGGCTGCTGCCTTTGTTATTGCTGTGTCCTGGCAGATGCTCCGGCACTGTACGCAGCAGTTTCCATCCGTCCCAGAAGCGCTGCCTGAAATCAAGCGGCGCCGCCCAAATCAAGGTGCGACCGGCGCTCAGCATGACAGGGGCGAGGCGTGATTGCGCCAGTCCCCACTGCGGGGCAAGAGCGGCCAGCGCCAGGACAAGCACAACACTGACCACGATGCCGCGGACAAAACCGAATGCCGCACCTAAAACACGATCAAACCAACTTAGCCCGACACTCTTTACCACTCGGCTGAGTATCTTGCCGACAGCCCCGGCCAAAACCATTACTACGAGAAAAACCACCAAGAATCCGACAATGTCCGCGGGCCAGGGCGAGCCCATAAACCGCGAAAACCATCTGGCCACCACGCGATACTCCCAAGCCGCGATCAGGTAGGCTGCAACCACGCCTACAAATTCAAAGAACTCACGAAGAAACCCGTTAGCGATCGCCTGTAAAACAGAAAGTAAAACGATGAGCACGATCACCCAGTCGAGGATGGAAAGGCTCATCATGAATTGGACTTACCAGGGAAGCGGTCGTCCGGTCATCTCCGTGTAGGCCTCGATGTACTTCTCGCTCGTACGGGCCGCGACCTCGGGAGGCAGCGCCGGCGCAGGCGGCTGCTTGTTCCACTTGATCGCTTCCAGGTAATCACGAACGTACTGCTTGTCGAACGACTCCTGCGCGCCACCGGGCTGATATTTGGCCTTCGGCCAGAAGCGCGAAGAGTCAGGAGTCAAAACCTCGTCTGCCAGCACCAGACCGCCCGGTGTGCGGCCGAACTCGAACTTGGTATCCGCGATGATGATGCCGCGGGTTTCGGCGTAATCGGCAGCCGTCTGATAGACCTTAATGCTCAGATCACGAAGCTGCTCGCTAAGCTCGCGGCCAGCCAGTTCTACCATTTTCTCGAACGAGATGTTCTCGTCGTGGCCGCTGCTGGCCTTAATCGCCGGAGTGAAGATCGGCTCAGGTAACTTGTCGGACTCGCGCAGCCCCTTAGGCAGAGCAATTCCGCAAACCTCGCCGCTCGTCTTGTATTCTTTCCAGCCGGATCCTGATAGGTAGCCGCGGACCACGCACTCGATTGCGATCATGTCGGCTCGCAGCACCATCATGGAGCGGCCGCGCAATTGATTTGCGTACTTCTGCAGTTCCTTGGGGTACTGCCGGACGTCGGCCGTCGCCAGATGGTTGGGCACGATGTCCTTCAAGAAGTCGAACCAGAAGAGCGATAGCTGTGTCAGCACCCGGCCCTTTTGCGGGATGCCGGTGGCCAGCACGTAATCGAACGCAGAGATTCGATCGGTCGCGATGAACAACAGGTGGTCGTTGTCGATTCGGTAAATGTCGCGAACTTTTCCGCTGGCGTACAGCTCCAGGTCGGGGAAGTCGGTATTGAGGAGAACGTCGTTACTTGGAATTAGGCTTGTCACGTTGCAAATCGTTCCGGAGAGTCGTCGGGTATTCTAATTTTCCCGATTGGTTTGTCAATGCAGTCCGAAATAGTGCTGTCAGTCGATTCTCAAAATGCTTTTCAAAAGCTCTTGACAACATTAGACATTGCGCGAAACACGCGTCAAGACTGGCGTTTCAGTCGATAACGACATACTACAACATGCAGGCCAAGACTGTTTCGCCGGGACGTTATTCGATTTGCTAAAAACCGCAGACACCTGCGAGCTGTCAAGAGGTTCGCAAAAATTTTGCAGTCTTGCGTGGCATATTAGTCGGCCGAGCTCCGATGCACGGCGCGCACGTCTTCCAGATACTGGATCTCAGGCGCACCTTGCACACCTGCCTGCTGCATCTTCTCCCGCAGTTCATCGGAGGTCATGAACTTGCGCGCCAGTTCGGCGCTCTCCCAGTCAAGCAAAAGAAAAACCTCGCGAGCGTCATCCAGGCTGTGAAAGAGACGAACGCCGATTTCGCCGGCGCGCTTGCGGGCCAGGATAGCGGCGTCAAATGCTTCCTTCCAGCGATTAAAGTCCGCTACTTTATGACGGACGAGAACATGAACCATGAGACCCTCCTCGCCATTCCATTCGTCGCATCCAAGATACGAAATCCGCTGTGGAATGTGAACTGGCAAATAAACTTTGCGCTATGACCGCGGCGCTTGGCCAGTTTTAGTGAAAACCGCTTATGGCACAGCGCAAGACGGCGTTCGAGCGTCGGGCTGGTACGGTATACTGCAGAGCAAACCAAAGGGAGATTTTTACTTGCCGCGCCTGATTATCCGCTCCTCCGACATTCATGCTGCCGGTTGTTTCGCGCTGGAAGACATACCGAAAGGCACCCGCATCCTGGAATACACGGGCGAACGCATTACCAAGGCCGAAGGAGACGATCGCTACGAAGGTCGTCCCTTTACATACCTCTTCGGTGTCGGTGACGGAGAGGTGGTAATCGACGGACACGGAATGGCCATGTTCGTGAATCACTCGTGCGATCCTAACTGCGAAACTGACGAGGAGGGTGACCGCGTCTACATTGCCAGCATCCGCGACATAGTGGCCGGCGAGGAGCTCACCTACGATTACTGGCTCTACGACGGCGACGACGATGCCCCCTGCTACTGCGGCAGCAAGGCCTGCCGCGGCAGTATGTACTCTCCCGAGGAACTCAAGCGCCAGGTGCGAGCCGAAGCTCGCAAGAAGAAGCAGGCGGAACTGGCTGCCAGAAAGAATGGATCCGCTGCGCCGGCCAACGGCCATCGAAACGGCAGCGGCAAGGGCGCGGATGCGGGTCAGAAGCGGCGGAAATCTTAGCCGTCGCCAGGTCGTATAATCGAAGTTCCTTCCATGAGTTATCAGGTTCTCGCGCGCAAATATCGTCCCCAGAAGTTTTCCGAGGTGATTGGGCAGGACCACGTCACCCGTACGCTGAAGAACGCCATCGAACAGGGGCGGATCGCTCATGGCTACATCTTCAGCGGGCATCGCGGAATTGGGAAGACGACCATCGCCCGTATCCTGGCCATGGCGCTGAACTGCCAGTCGCAGAATCATCCCGTGCCGGAACCCTGCGGTGTTTGCGATTCCTGCCGCGAGATCCGCGCCGGGAATTCTGTCGATGTGATCGAAATCGACGCCGCCACGAACCGTGGCATCGATGAGATCCGCGAATTGCGCGAAGCGGCAAGGTATCGGCCGGCGCGTGACCGCTTCAAAATCTACATCCTCGACGAAGCGCACCAGATTACCGATGCCGCGTTCAACGCGCTGCTGAAGACGTTGGAGGAGCCGCCGGGACACATCGTCTTCATGATGGCGACCACGCAGCCTGAGGACATCCCCCAAACTATTCGCTCGCGTTGCCAGCACTTCAGTTTTCACGCCGTGCGCTTCGATGAGATCGTTCAGCAGCTGCGCGATATCGCGAAGCAAGAGGGAATCAAGGCCGATGACAACGCCCTCGCGATGTTGGCGGAAGTTGGCGACGGTTCGATGCGCGACGCGCTCAGCATCATGGATCAGGCCATCGCGTGCTGCGGAACAACGCTGAGTGGCGACGTAGTCCGCGGTCTGGTGGGAAGCGTACCGTCGGATGTGCTCGAAGATGTGATGGACGCGGTGGCGCGGAACTCCAGCGAGGATGTGCTGCGGACCATTGATCGTCTTCTGGTCGAAGGTCAGAGCGCGCAGCACTTCGCCCGGCAGATGCTGCGATTCCTGCGAAACGCGCTGGTGGCCAAAGTAGCTGGTGCGGGCTCGCCGGTGCTGCAGATTTCATCGGACGAGCGTGCGAGGGTGGCACGGGTTGCCGAACGCTTCAGCGAGGAGGATCTGACTCGCTTCATGCAGATCATGCTGCGCACCCATAACGATCTCGGCTACAAACAAGAGCAGCGCTTTCATCTTGAGCTCGGACTCCTAAAGCTGGTGCATGCGCAGCGACTGCTGCCACTGGAAGAGCTGCTGAGCGGCGAAGCTTCGCAGCCGAAGGTATCCGGAGGCGCTGCAGGAGCGGTCCCGAGAACGGGCGCAGCTCCGGCGCGACCTGCCGTTCCGGCCGGGCGGGGAAGCATGCCCTCGCGCGCCGCCGAAGCGGATTCGCACACCGCATCACCGTTCGCCAGGCCGTCACCATTTGAAGCGGACCGAAGCCGGAAGAGCGAACCCAAAGCGGAGACCGCCGTGGAATCGTATTCGCTAGCCAGCGATTTGGGCGCGAGTGCGATGCCAGTCGGCTCCGCTCCAGCGTATGAGTCGGCTACTGGCGCGGTCGGCGTCGCGACGGCGGTCGCAGAGCGAACGATAGAACCTCCGTCAGAGCCGGCTTCTGAGGTCGGTGACGTAGACGCGATTCGCAACGCGATACTTGGGGCTCTGGAAGATGCGGGACAGAGCATGCTGGCGCACAATCTGGAAGAGGCAGAGTGGTCGATTCGCGGATTGGAAGTGTCGGCGAAGGTGGCAATGTCGCAGGTGCTGATCGACATCGCGCTGGGAGCGGAACCGAAGCGGGTCGTGCAGTTGGCCTTGAGCAAAGTATCGAGCAAGCCGCTGAGGTTCAAGATGGTGAGCGGTGGAACGGCAATGGCAGCCAAAACCAACGGAAGCTCGACCCCGCGACCGGCAAACGGCGCCGGCGCGCGCAGTCGCGCGATGAACGATCCGGTGGTGCAGCGGATGCAGGAGAAGTTTGGCGCTGAGGTTCGCACTGTAATTGACCAGAAAGATCGCGGCTGAAGCGGAGCAGAGTATGGGTGGATTCAACTTGCAGGAGATGCTGGCGCAGGCGCGACAGCAGGCGGAAAAGCTGCAGGAGAAAATGCAGCAGATCACTATCGAAGCTTCTTCGGGTGGCGGCAGCGTCATGGTTCGCATGAGCGGCCAGAAGCAGCTGCAGAGTATCGTCATCGAGCCCGAAGTGGTGAAGTCGGGCGACGTCGAGATGCTGCAGGACCTGGTGATCGCCGCCGTAAATGAAGCCTCGCGCAAAGTGGATGAGGCGTTGAAATCCAGCCTGGGTGGGATGCTGGGAGGAATGGGGCTTCCAGGAATGTAGATCGAGTTCACCATGGAATACCTGCACGGGTCATGAGTGTTTGGTTGGTGAAAATCCGCCGAATTCAACGCGAATTGAGGAAGAAACAACGTGTCCAGGTTCGCCGAGCCCATGGCTCGACTGATTGAAGAGCTCAAGAAACTGCCCGGGGTGGGCAGCAAGACCGCTCAGCGCTTTGCCTTTCATATCCTTCGTGCCAGCGATGATGACGCGGAGTTGTTGTCGGCAGCAATCCGCGACGTGAAGGCGAGCCTTCGCTTGTGCTCGATCTGCAACAACATCACCGACGTTGATCCCTGTACCTATTGCGCCAGCCCTACGCGTAATCAGCGACTGGTGTGCGTTGTAGAGGAACCCACCAATATTGCTGCGATCGAGAAGACCCGACACTACAACGGCGTGTATCACGTGCTACACGGCGCGCTGTCGCCGCTGCACGGGGTCGGGCCAGAGCAGTTGCGCATCAGCAACCTGAGCCGGCGCATGGAATCGGGCGATGTGGACGAGTTGATCCTGGCTACGAATCCCACCATCGAAGGCGAAGCCACCGCAACTTATCTGTCCAGGCTGTTCAAGGCTTCGGGGACGAAGGTGACGCGTATCGCAACTGGGGTACCGGTGGGCAGCGACATCGAGTACGCCGATGAAGTCACCATGCAAAAAGCCATGGAAGGACGACGAGAACTGTAGCAAAAGGCTATTTCTTGCCTGCGATGCCTGTCAGGTATCCGTTGATCTGCTCCTCCCACTCTTTGCCGGCATCTGCATCTCCCTTAGCGAAGCGCTGAACGTGCTCGTTTGCGCCCAGCGCCAGTGCCGTGCGCTCGTACACAACAGTCACAGAAGTTTTCTGCTGACCTTCGCTTGCGAGGCGGATGTCGATCGTCGTGGCCATTACATCGTCCAGCACGTAAGCATATTGAATGTGGCCGGTCGCCAGGTCGAAGGCCGTGTTCACCCACGTGCTCGTCAGTGACCCATGCGCGACCTGAAAGACCATGCCGGCCTGATCTTGTGCCGTGCTGGGGTAAAGGAAGTGCGGATTCCAGCCGGGCGCCCACTTGCGCTCTTCATTCGCGCCAAATAGCGGTGCGGCCTGCTCCAGCGGGGCGTTCACGGTGAAGTGAAATTCTGTGCGGGTGTGCATTGCGGCCGAAGGAGCTGCGGATTCTTGTGCCGCGAGGGAAGCGGTGGCGAGGACACTCACCCCTAGCGCGAGGGTTGCGGCCGTGAGGCTCATGACTTTTCCTTTAATTGGTGGCTGTCGGAGGCGCGCAGGCTGAGGCCGTAGATGTCGCGCAGTTTCTCGATCTCTTTCAAGGTCTGCGCGGAGAACGGAGCCTTACCTTCGAAAGCATGCAGAACGATGCCTTCCAGAAGGTCGCCCAAGGTCAGGTCCTTAAGCTCGGCCAAGCCCTTCAACACCTTGAGGAGACGCTTCTCCATGCGGACGCCGGTCTGAACGCGCTCCACGATAACCGCATTCCTGGGTTTATCTACCATGTGATTAATGTACCATGATAGCAAATTGGCACAAACAAATTGGAGGAAGTCGCCGCAGAACCTGGGCAGGGGCTGACGCAAGAAAAGAGGTCGCCGGTGACGGCGACCTAAGATCTTATACGAAACTTAAACTAAGCCTTTAACTTAGCCAGTAAGTCCGAGGGATGCACAGGCTTTGCCAGAATCTCAAACTCGTGCCCTTGGGCTCGGGCGTTTTCGAGGAGATCGGCCGTGGCGGCCTGGCCAGAGAACAGGAGAATCTTGCAGCTCGGCAGGAAGCCGCGAATGCTGATCGCAGCTTCTATGCCGTTCATGTCCGGCATGATTACATCGCTGATTACGAGATCAGGTTTCAGAGAACGTGCGCTTTCCACCGCCGCTGTTCCCGTATAAACCGCTGACGCGTCA
>DATHQX010000062.1:0-33502 GCA_035482295.1 Verrucomicrobiia bacterium | reverse complement strand
GCCAGGCACAGCAAAAACAGAATCGACATCGATCGACATCGCCAGCGCGTAGCCATTGCGGTCGTAAATGTTGCCGCGGCGAGGTTCGATGGGAATCGTGCGTTGCTGCTGACGCGTCGCGCGCAGCATGAAGTCCTGGTACTTCACCACCTGCAAGCGAAAAAGGCGGAAACAGATGATAAGAATCCAAACGAAAAGAAGGGCAGCAAAGATGTAGAGACGTTTGCTTGGTGTTTTCGGAGCGCTCGCCCGCATTCCCCGGTACTCCATTCTGCTGCGCTCGGCTGAGACGCCGGCTGTCATTAGCGATACTGCCAGGGCCGCTTTACGTGGCGAAGGCGGTCCGTAAATACCGGACCGCCGGTGAAACTCTGATCGTTGTAACTTGGCAAGAATCCGTTGCGTTTACTGCAGGCCCGAAACCACCATGATCCCGTTGGCCTTCGCCATGACCGGGGTCGCCGGATCGATGGTGCCCGCGTCCATCGACTGCCACTGTCCTTCTTCCGGACGCTGCATGCCCATCTGGCGTGCCAGACGATCGATGCGCGAAAGATCTTTCAGCGAAGCTTCTTCGAGGCTCAAGGTGCGGTTCATCTCCGCGATGGCGTCGCGCTGCGATTTCAGCTGCTCGATCTTGTATCCGTACTCGATCGCACTGAAGTGCTGAAACAGATAAACCATGACCAGCAGGAACAGCATCCCCAGAGTGACGCCGAAGGTCACCATCTCGCGACGGCGTTTGGGATCGGTCACCATCACCACGCGCGAATTGTCGATGCGCTTGGAGAAATAGATTTCCGGCGTACCGATGAACATGCCGCGTGGCTGCTGTTGTGCCGCCACCTGGTCGTTCCACTCACCAGTCTGTGCCAAGGTCGGGTAAAGAACTCCGGCTGCCATAGCTTTCTCCTGCCTGGCCGCTTCTAAATGTCGCGGCGGCGATCTTCATTTGGGTACACGGGCCGAATTTCAGGGGCCCTGAAGTTATTCACATTCCCCACAGCTTTTTCCGCAGCCACCAATTAAGGAAGGTTGCGAAGTTGCGCAATCGATAAACTAACCAAACTCTTCAAATCTTTTCCGCTGCCCGCAGCTTCGCGCTGCGTGACCGCGGATTGCGATCGATCTCTTCCTCGTCGGCGATCATCGGCTTCTTGGTCAACACGCGGTAGATACCGTCGCGTGCTCCATCTCGGAGCGCATCTTTCACGATGCGATCTTCCAGCGAGTGGAAGCTGATGATTACTAACCTGCCGCCCGGCTTCAGCACCTGAGGAGCGGAACTCTTGCTCAACAGCATCTTCAGGTCGTCAAGTTCACGGTTCACCAGAATTCGGAGGGCCTGGAAGGTCTTTGTCGCCGGATGAATGCGCCGTTCAGCCTGGTTCATTGGCCGGGCCGCAGCCGATACCACCTCCGCAAGTTGTGCGGTGGTATGAATCGGCCGCGCCCGACAAATGGCTCTGGCGATTCTCCGCGACCTCCTTTCCTCACCGAATTCGTAAATCGCATCGGCAAGCTCGCGCTCGTCGAAGCGATTTACCACTTGTTCGGCGGTCAGCCCCGACTGCGTATTCATCCGCATATCAAGGGGTCCGTCCGCCTGAAAACTGAATCCTCGCGCTGCGTTCTGCAGTTGCATAGAACTGACGCCCAGGTCGGCCAGCATTCCGTCAGCGGATGCTGCCGCCAAATGCTCGGCCACCTCCGCGAAGGAGGCATGCACCAGTTCGACCTGCGGCCAGTCGCTTGCCAGATCCGCCGGCGGCCTCGTCAGTCGCTCGCGGGCCCGTTCCAACGCTGCCGGGTCCTTATCGAAACCAATCAAACGACCCTGTGCGCCGAGGTGTTTTGCGATTTCCCAACTATGTCCACCTAAGCCGAGAGTCAAATCGATGAAGGTCACGCCGCGCCGAACGGCCAGGAATTCGATCGCTGGTTTTAAAAGAACTGAGACATGGCCAAATTCCTTCTCGCCATGTCCGCCCCCGGGGGCGTCGTTCGTCTCTGAAAACTCGTTGTCCACTCACTCCCATTCTGATCGCGAATGGAACGAAACCCGTCTAAATCCCGAGTCCGCTCAAGGTGGACTCATCTTCCTCGGTGAAGGGCTCTGCAACCGACTTGCGAAGTTCTTCGGCATTCCGCACCACCAGGTGCTTCAGATTGCCCATCACCGCGACCTCACCCTTGAGGTTGGCGGTCTCGCGCAAAACCTGCGGCATCAGCAGCCGGCCCTGCCCATCGAACTCGACGACCTGGCCGTAATAGCTGGTGCGCTCCAGAAACTTCTGCTTGGTCTTGTTCATTTCCGGCAGAGCGGCCAGCTTGCGCTCGATCTCTTCCCACGACTGCAGGGGATACACCTTGGCACTTCTGCCATCCCAACTGGTTATGTAGAATTGCGCCGAATAGTTCTCGTCGATTTCGCGCTTGAATTCCGCGGGCATCTTGAGACGCCCTTTCTCGTCCAAACGCGTTAAGTGGGTGCCGCGAAACATAGGGCTCGGCGTTGCCGTTAACTCTCACGAAGGAGGCAAACATTTCCGACCTCAAAGTGCGGTTGCGATTGGGCAATAGCAGTTCGTCGCATTCGCATCCAAAACATCTCCGAGGTTGAAGGTTTTGTACCACTGCCTCCCACTTCGTACCACTTACGACGTATCCTATACCTAAATCGTTGCCTGTCAAGAGGAAATTGGGATTTCCTGCGTCTTTCCGGCCATTGGCTTCCTAGCCACAACTCGTAGGGTTCTCCCAATCTAAGAAGCACAATAAAATGGGTTTACTAAGAAGGTTCCTCAGGCCTGCAGGAACGAGGCTCGGGTCGCAATGTTGGAGACCTTAGCTAAGCAATGGATCCGGAGCCTTAGCTAAGCAATAAAAAGGCCCGCCATCGCTGACGGGCCTGCTGTTCAAACTTAGCTAAGTCTAGTGATGATGAGGAGCTGAGGAGGCCGACTCAATCGTCACGAAGGGGTCCGTGGCCGACACCAAGACCACCTTGGTCGACGAGATGAGGAAGCCGTAGTAGGCAGGGTTTCCATTTTTCTCGATGGCAACGGCGCCGTTGTTGGCGCTCACGGAATAGGATCCGCTCTGCGTCTGGTTTTGCTGCGTTCCTCCCGGCCCGCTTTGGCTGAAGGTGGAGGAGTAGACAGGATTGGTGGTCGAGCCATTCGACTCGTTGCTATCGATCTGGCTCACGTCGCCCGACAGGTATTCGGGCAACGAACCTCCCAGATACTCGCCAGCCAGGGAGGAGTCGCTGAACGGCCCGGCGGCCTGCGGCTCGAAGTAGAGAGTCTCCGCGCCTTTGACATTGCTGCCGCTGGCGGGGTCGGCGTTTATGCAGAAGCCCTGGTTTTGTGCCACCAGGTAGCAGACGATCACGGCACCACTCGAGAAGTTAAGACTGGTTCTGCCGTTGGACGCGACCGTGTAGGTGGCGCCGTCTGCCGATTGACCAAAAGTCCCACCCGTATTGGTGTCGATGTTGAAGTTAATGTCGCCAATGCCGTCGGCATTAATCAGTACGGCGATGGCCTGATTTCTCGCATTGTCCTGTCCGGCATTGTTGATCCGGCTTCCAAATCCAATTGAGTTGCCGTTCAGGGTGCCGTCGTTCATCGTGCCGCTCTGCCGTAGCGCATCGGTGACGGTGAGGAGGCCGCCACTGTCGATGTCCACCAGGAAGACTTCGTTTGCAGAGACTACATACGCTGCGTAGTTAATGGTTGTGGCGCCAATGTGAATCTGGGTTGTCGCTCGACCGTTCGAATCGGCATTGCCCGAAACCGAGCCGGTAAACGACAGCTGCGTGTGAGTGCCGTAGTCGTTCACGTCTTCAGCACCATTGGTGAAAACTCCGCTGACGCTTTCGGTATATGAGCCATCAGCCGAAAAAGGATTTCCAAAGGTATCGTAGCCTTGCAAGCCGAAGGCCCAGTTTCCCGCCAGGGCCGGTTCATTGAAGTCGGAAGGATTCTGCTGACGCATCACTCCGGCTCCCCATGTTCCGCTCGAACCGTTCTGGTTGAAGGCAATCACGCGCATATCTTCAGCCGCACCGGTCGATACCAGCAGGGAGACGGTTCCTCCGGTGCTATCGGTCCAACTGATTTGTCCCAGTCCATTGGCGCTGATCGTGTAACTTCCGCTCGTAATGACGCCATGCTTCACACCCGAGCTGCCGTTGGAATCGGTCTCTCCGGCAGTGATGTGACCGTTGCCATCGGCGGTAAAGCCTGCCAAGGCCGCAAAAGCGTTGCCCTCATCGAAGCCCTGGAAGGTAACGGCGTAGTTTCCGTTCAGCGTTCCGTTGGCGTCGCCGGTGTTGATGTTGATGCTGACCGACTGAGTAGCTGTGTTGTTGTCCGCGTCCGTAACTTTGACCATGAAGCTTGCGAGTCCCGCGCTTCCCGGCACGCCGCTGATCAGTCCAGTGCTACCGCTTAAACTCAGGCCGACGGGCAGGTTGCCGGAAAGGATGCTCCAGGTGTAGGGAGTGATTCCGCCGTTAGCCGTCAGCAGGGCGTTGTAAGGTGTGCTGATCGTGCCACCGGCCAGGCTGGACGAGGTGACCGACAGGCTTCCCGCGCTGCCGTTCACGGTGATTTGCAGATTCGCCGAGGAGGTTCCCGCGGGTGAGTTTGAATCTGTGGCCTGCGCCGTGAAGCTGTAAGTGCCGGTGGTAGTTGTTGTGCCCTGGACGACTCCTGCCGATGTCAGGCTCAAGTTCGGTGGCAAGTTGCCACTCGTTTTCGACCACGTGTAAGGCGGAACGCCGCCGTCGGCCACCAGTTGCACGCTGTAGTTGCTGCCTTGCGTGCCGTTTGGCATCGCCGACGTCAGCACGCCGACGCTGCTGATAGGCGCGAAATAGCTGGCGATATCGAGCAAGAGTTGGGTTGGATTTGAACCAGATGCGAAGGCGTTGACCGAGTCATTGCCAGTTCCCGCCGGCACGATCGCCATGTTCGAAGTCACGGCGCCGTCGGCCGCGTTCAGAGTAGAAACGCCGGGCTGGGTCGAACCCTCCGGCCAAAGGGTCAAGAATCCGAGAGCTCCGCTGGGCAGCACGGTCGCGTTCAGCGTGAAGGTCTTCGCGACGTTGGGAACTCCACACAAACTGCCGACAACTCCAATCGGAATCGTGCCATTGAATCCGCCGATGGTTTCGCGCGTATCCAGAATGCGGCACGGAGCTATGGGGTAGAGGGAAAGCGGATTGGACGCGGAGTTAGCCGGCGCAAAATAGCCGTTGGTGTCGATGAGCAGGTTTGTGCTGGCTGAGGGATAAATTGCCGTTTTGTTTTCCGTTCCAGCCGGGACGATCGCGGCGTTGGCGACGTTAGTTCCTGTGCTGTCATTGAGTGTGGAAACCGTAGGTTGGGTTTCGCCAGCAGGCCAAACCGTTAAGTACCCCAATCCTGCAGGAGGCAGTGCGGTGATGTTGAATGAGTAGGCCAGGGCGCTTGAAGGGATGCCGCAATTGCCGGGTATCGAGAAATCGTGTTCCTGGCCGCCACTGAGCGGTCCGCCGGAGTTGCGAGTGTCGACAATTCGACATGGCGTCAGGGGAAAGAATGCCAGGGCCGAGCTATCGGAAGCGGAGTCGAAGTAGGCGTTGATGTCGATCAGGATGTTGGTAGTGTTGCTGACGTAGACGCTAACTTCGCCGTTCGTACCGGCAGGGACGATGGCGGCGTTCGCTTTAGTCCGGCCGTCAAAGGAATTCATGAGCGAGACAAGTGGCTGGGGCTCGCCGGTCGGCCAGATGGTCAGATAGCTTACCCGCGATCCGCCCGAGACCAAAGTTACATTTAGCGAATACGCCAGAGCCGACGATAGGCTAAACGGCGTGCAGGAACCGTTGGCGCCTCCCGACTGAGCAAGGCTGGGCAGGTTGAAGCTTTGCGCTGTTCCGCCCTGAATCGGACCGGTATTGCGTGTATCGACCAGGCGGCAGGGCGTTACTGTCTTCAGGCGCAGGGGATTCTGGGCTGAGGCGAAGTGACAGAAAAGGACAATAAGGGGCAGTAGAGACGAGAGACGGCGCGATACTGACATGAGTTTCTCCGCTGATTCGGTAAGTTCACTCGGCGGTAGGCGGATGAATGCGCACATTCGCGGATGATCGCGAACGAACAGTGACGGCCAGGGACCCAGCTATCGAACGAGTGCGGAGAAGATGACTGGTAGTTTTTGCGGACAACGAACTTTACTTCAAGAAGTCGAGCAAAGGAATAGGAAATTCAGGCGATAGCGTGGGGTTGACCTAGGTGGGGTGCGAGTGAAGCACTACGATTGACCGTTCAGTTGGGAACTTATATCAGTTCACGTCGCAGCCACCACCGTTCATCATGCAGCAATTCGACTGCCCGCAACCTGCGGCCGGCGACGGCGAATGGCTTTTTGCATTCACCGCAAACGTCGACAACTGCTGCTCTAACTTCTCGGTATGACATTTCGGACACTCGGCCTTTTGCTCGCCGAAGAGGATAGCTTCAAACTTGTGTCCGCAGGATTCACAGCGGTATTCAAAGATTGGCATCTCTTGTCCCAACTCCCAGGAGGTTCTCTTGCCGGCTAGACGAGTCGGCAATCAATCTCCTCTGGCTCTATTATAGAGGCAGGAGCTGTTTTCCATCGCCGCCCACGATCCATCCTCACCGGCTGTTTCGCAGCAGCGACCATCGTCTGCTGTGATAACGCACGCGCCCGACTTCTTCGGGGAACCGTTCCGGCCGCGCAGGCCGTTTCTCAACGGTCACACGCAGACGATTGCCGGAAATTATTTGCCGCGCCAAAACCTGCTTCCCCCAGCGGAGGAACGGCTGTTTAACGTGGAACCCGGCGTGCAAGTGCTGTGTCACTGCCACTGGCAAGCCGAGCGCAGAACTGCGATGACGCTGGTGATCGTACATGGCTTGGAGGGCTCGAGCGATTCTCAGTATGTGATCGGAACGGGCAGCAAGGCCTGGGCGGTGGGCATGAATGTTGTTCGGATGAACATGCGAAACTGCGGCGACACCGAGCACCTTGGGCCAACCTTGTACAACTCCAGCATGTCGGCCGATGTCGGAGCGATTGCCAAGACGTTGATTGCTGAAGATGAGTTGCAGAAGCTGGCGTTCGTCGGTTATTCGATGGGCGGTAATCTGGTGTTGAAGCTGCTTGGAGAGTGGGGAGATGATGCTCCGCCGCAAGTGAAAGCTGGCGTCGGCGTGTCACCGGCGATCGACCTGGCTCCTTCGGCAGACGCTTTGCACAATCCTTCGAACCGCATTTACGAATGGAAATTTCTTCGCGGTCTGCGACGGCGCGTACGCCGCAAAGCCGCGCTGTTCCCCGAGCGTTACGATCTCCGCCATCTCGGCGGCATGCGCAGCCTGCGAGACTTCGACGATCAGATCACGGCGCGCTACTCCGGTTTTCGCGATGCTCAGGACTATTACACGCGGGCAGCCGCCGCCCGTGTGGTTGATCGAATTGCAGTGCCGGCGCTGATCATGCATTCGCTCGACGATCCGTTCATTCGTGTGCTGCCGTCCACCCGGGAAAAACTGTTGCATAATCCTCACATCACTTACGTCGAGACCGCGCACGGTGGCCACTGTGCCTTTCTGGCTGACGCTAATGGCTACGATGGACGATGGGCGGAGCGGCAGGCCATCGTATTTATTCAGCGCGCCGAGCGGGGCGATTCGCTGAAGTTCACGTCCCATTAACAAGGGCATTTGTCCCAAAATCTGACTGGGAATTATCGATTGGTCGGACGACGTTTTTTGCGATACACTATGCGGCGCTTCTACGCCAGCTACGTTGCCGCGCGTTCTCTCTCCAGGCGGTGAGTAAACATAAAGTGTTGCTGCGATGTTGGCTCAGTAATCAAACATGGGGTCTTTTGCCTTTAGGGCATGAATCGAGGTCTTGGCTATGATTCCGCAACAGGCTAAGAAAGCGGCAAGCGGCAGTATTGATCAGCTGGCCATCAACACCATTCGCACGCTCGCAATCGATGGCGTACAGAAAGCCAACTCAGGGCATCCGGGTACTCCGTTGGGAGCAGCGCCCACTGCCTACACATTGTGGCAGAAGGCGCTCCGCTACGATCCGCAACAGCCCTGGTGGCCTAACCGCGATCGCTTCGTCCTGTCTGCCGGGCATGCGTCGATGTTGCTTTACGCGCTCATTCATCTGACCAGTATCAAAGCCGAGAACAAGAGCTACGAAGGTCAGGATCGCCTGTCGGTCACGATCGACGACATCAAGACCTTTCGCCAGGAAGGTAGTCGCTGCCCTGGACATCCCGAGTACGGCTGGACGACGGGTGTGGAAGCCACCACCGGTCCACTCGGACAGGGCGTGTCTGACAGCGTGGGCATGGCGCTTGCCGGCCAGTGGCTGGCGGAAAACTACAATCGCCCCGGCTATGACCTGTATGACTTCAACGTGTACGCGTTGTGCGGAGACGGCTGTCTGATGGAAGGCGTCGCCAGCGAGGCAGCATCGCTCGCCGGACATCTGAAGCTCCCGAACCTGTGTTGGATTTACGACTGCAATCACGTCACGATTGAGGGTCACACGGACCTCGCGTTCACCGAAGACGTGGCGGCACGCTTCATGGCCTATGGCTGGGAGGTCGCGCGCGTCAGCGATCCCAACGACATCGAATTGGTCGAGCGCGCGCTCAAGCGCTTCCACGACACCAACGATCGTCCGACGCTGATCATCGTGCACAGCCACATCGGCTACGGTGCTCCGCACAAACAGGACACATCAGCTGCTCACGGCGAGCCCCTGGGAGCCGAAGAAGTTCGCCTGACCAAAGAGTTCTTTGGGTTCTCGCCGGATGACTCGTTCGTCGTGCCGAACGGTGTTCGCGAGCATTTCGATGCTGGAATCGGCGCGCGCGGGGCGGCCCTCAGCAAAAAGTGGGGCGAGATGTTCGCGCGCTACAAGGCGCAGTACCCGGATCTGGCAGCCGACATTGAGAACATGAACCAACGTAGTGTTCCGGCGGGATGGGAGAGCGCCCTGCCAACCTTCGCACCGAGTGCTGCCGGCATGTCGACTCGCGATGCGTCCGGCAAGGTGCTGAATGCCCTGGCGCAAAAGATTAATTGGCTGATGGGCGGCGCGGCTGACTTGTATCCCAGCACGAAGACTCGCCTGGAGTTCGAGTTTGCCGGCGACTTCCAGCCCAAAGGGGATCTGGGCAACTACAAGGGACGCAACTTCCACTTCGGCATCCGCGAACATGCCATGTGCGCCATCGTGAATGGCATGGTGCTGACAGGCTTGCGCGCGTTCGGCTCAGGCTTCCTGATTTTTACCGACTACGCGAAAGGCGCCATTCGCCTTTCTTCGCTGATGGAGATTCCGGCGCTGCATGTCTGGACGCACGACACCATCAGCCTGGGCGAAGATGGACCGACGCATCAGCCCATCGAGCAACTCGTCTCGCTGCGGGCTGTTCCAGGTATGCTGGTGATTCGACCGGCAGATGCCAACGAGATGAGCGAGGCTTATCGAGTCGCGATGTCGACTACAGATCATCCTTGCGATATCGTTTGCAGCCGCCAGGCACTGCCAATCTATGACCGCACGAAGTTTGGCGCTGCCAGCGGGCTGGCGAAAGGCGCGTACACCATGGTCGATGCGCCTGATGGAAAACCGGATGTCATCCTGATCGGATGTGGCAGCGAAGTTGCACTGTGCGTACAGGGGTGGGAGCAACTCACAAAAGAAGGCATCAAGGCGCGCGTGGTCAGCATGCCCTGCTGGGCGCTCTTCGATGCGCAGGACCAGGCTTATCGCGACAGCGTTCTGCCGCCGTCGATTGGCGCGCGCGTCACCATTGAAGAGGCGTCGCCGATTGGCTGGGATCGCTTTGCCGGGCGCACCGGTGTTGTGCTTGGCATGAACACATTCGGTATGTCGGCTCCTATGAAAGTTGTGATGAAACATTTTGGATTTACAGTGGAGCACGTGGTCGAAGCAGCAAAGCAGGCGATAGCGAACTCAAAGTAGGCGCCGCGGGGCGGGAGGCTACATAAGAATGTCGAACGGAATGTCGGATGCATTTGTGTTTTTCGGGGCCACGGGCGATCTCGCCTACAAACAGGTCTTTCCTTCCTTACAGGACCTGATCCGCGACGAAGGCTTCAACGTGCCCATCATCGGAGTAGCCAAGGCCGGCTGGACCCTGGACCAGTTGAAGCAGCGCGCCAAAGAGAGCCTGGAGGAGCACGGTGGCCTGGAGCAGGCGCCGTTTGAGAAGCTCATCAGCTTGTTGCGCTACGTCGACGGCGATTATGGCGATGCTGCAACGTTCACTGAACTCCGGAAGCAGCTTGGAGATGCGAAGGCGCCGCTGCACTATCTCGCCGTGCCGCCCAGCCTGTTCGGGATGGTGGCAGAGCAGTTGGCGAAGTCGGGTTGCGCCGACAACGCCCGCGTGGTGATCGAGAAACCTTTCGGCCATAATCTAGCGACTGCGCTGGAGCTGAATCGCACTCTCCACAAATATTTTCCCGAGGAAAACATCTACCGCATTGATCACTACCTGGGCAAAGAGCCGGTGCAGAATATTCTCTACACACGCTTTGCTAATCCGGTTTTCGAGCCTATCTGGAATCGCGAGTATGTGCGCTGTATCCAGATCACGATGGCGGAGAATTTCGGCGTCAGTGACCGTGGCAAGTTCTACGACGAGACCGGCGCTCTGCGTGACGTCGTACAAAATCACATGCTGCAGGTGCTGGGCAATCTCACCATGGATCCGCCGACCGGAGAGGATCACGAGGCGGAGCGCGATTCCAAGGCGGCGTTGCTGAAGGCTGTTCACCCGATTAAGCCGGAAGACGTTGTGCGCGGCCAGTACGACGGTTACAAGAAGGTCCAAGGCGTGGCTCCCGGGTCGACAGTGGAAACGTTCATCGCAGTCAAGCTGTATATCGATACCTGGCGCTGGGCCGGAGTGCCGATTTACATTCGCGCGGGTAAATGCCTGCCGGTGACGTGCATGGAAGCTTCAATCGAGTTCAAGCGTCCGCCGCGCGAAACCTTCCACGAAGTCGTACCGGCGAGGTCATCGCACTTGCGGATGCGAGTCAGCCCTGACATCAGCATCGGCTTTGGCGTACGAGTGAAAGTGCCAGGCGAGCGGATGGTTGGGGAGGATGTCGAATTGAATCTGAAGAGTCATGCCACGGCGGACATGCCGCCCTATCAGCGTTTGCTCGGCGATGCTATGCGAGGCAATGGTGAGCTTTTCGCGCGCCAGGACCTGGTCGAAGCGCAGTGGCGCATCGTACAACCGATTCTGGACAACGTCACGCCTGTGTATTCCTACGAGCCTGGAACGTGGGGACCAGACGAGTCCCAACAGCTCATTGGAGCCGATGGACCGTGGCTGAATCCCATGACAGCGCAGGACGAAGCGCGCTCCCAGGCCGCCACTCGGGGATAAATGAACGCGAAGAAAGTGAAAAAAGCGAAGCCGCCGGCCTCCCCCTCGCGAAAGGTGAGAGACCTGGTGTTCCTCTTTGACGTCGACAACACTCTGCTCGACAACGACCGTCTGCAGAGCGATCTTTTCCGCCACATCGAACGCGAGTTCGGGCGCGATGCTCGCGCGCGTTACCTGGAAATCTTTGAAGAACTGCGGACTCAGCTCGGCTATGCCGATTACCTCGGTGCGTTGGAGCGCTATCGTCAGGAGAAGCTGCACGATCCGCGTTTCCTGCACATGGCGAACTGGGTGATTGAGTATCCCTTCTCGGCGCGGCTCTATCCTGACGCTCTTGAAGTCATCAAGCGAGTGAGGAAGTGGGGCCAGGTCGCGATCTTGTCCGACGGCGACGCAGTGTTCCAGCCACGCAAGGTTGAGCGCTCGGGTTTGTGGAAGGCGGTAAGCGGCAACGTGCTCATCTTCATTCACAAGGAGCAGGAACTCGAGTGTGTAGAGATGCTGTATCCGGCTCGCCACTACGTGATGGTCGACGACAAATTGCGGCTGCTGGAGGCTATCAAAGACATCTGGAAAGATCGTGTAACCACCGTCTTCGTTCAGCAGGGTCATTATGCGCGCGACAAAAAGTCGAACGCGCAGTTTCAGCCTGCGGATATCAGCATCCGCCGCATCGCTGACCTGTTGGATATTGAGCTTCGCTCGTGGGTGCGGAAATAGAGGTTCAAATGAAAGCCACGCAGCAACTGAACAAACTCGGACAGAGCCTGTGGCTCGATAACATCACCCGCCAGATGCTCGACAGCGGGACACTCAAGAAATATATCGACGAGTTGTCGGTGACCGGCCTGACCTCAAACCCGACCATCTTCGATCACGCCATGACGCACGGTAATTCTTACGACGGTGAGATGGCGCAGCTGATGTCGAGTGGGAAGTCGGTAGAAGACGCATTTTTCGAGATGGCGATTGAAGACCTGCGCCGGGCCGCGGATTTGTTCGCTGAAATTCACCAGCGCACCTCGACTGTGGATGGCTGGGTTTCACTCGAAGTGTCGCCCTTACTCGCGTATGACGCGGTTAAAACTGCCGCCGTGGCCAAGCAGCTGCATCAGAAAGCGGCTCGCCCCAACCTGTTTATTAAGATTCCGGGAACGCCCGAAGGCCGCACCGCAATTGAAGAAGCAATCTTTGCCGGGGTGTCGGTGAACGTCACGCTGCTCTTCAACCGCGATCACTATGTGGGGGCGGCGGAAGCCTACATGCGCGGCCTGGAACGTCGGGTGGACGCCGGCTTGAGCGCCGATGTGCGGTCCGTTGCGTCGCTGTTCGTCAGCCGCTGGGACAAGTCAACCATGGACAAGGTCCCCGGCGAACTGCGCGACAAGCTCGGCCCGGCAGTTGGTATGCAGACGTACAAGGCTTATCGCGATGTGCTGGAAACCGATCGTTGGCAGCGGCTGGAGAATCTTGGAGCCCGCCCGCAGAGATTATTGTTCGCCAGCACGGGGACCAAGGATCCGAAAGCGTCGGATGTGCTCTACATCTCAGCCCTTGCTGCTCCCAATACCGTGGACACGATGCCGGAAGAGACGCTGCTGGCGTTCTCCCAGCATGGTAGTGTCGGCAAAGCGCTTCCACGCGATGGCGGCGACTGCGAGCAGGTTCTCGCTGCCTTCAACAAAGCCGGAATCGACGTTGCCAAATTGGCGGCCGATCTGCAAACCGATGGCGCAAAGTCGTTCGTCGATTCCTGGAAAGATCTGCTTAGTTCCATCGAATCCAAGAGCAAAGCCTTGAAGTAAGGAGACCATATGCCGGAGCCGAAGATGACTACACAGCGACCCATCGATACGTCTGCCTGGAAGGCGCTGCAAACGCACTACGCGAAGATCAAGGACGCGCAGCTCCGCCAGCTTTTTGCCGATGACCCACAACGTGGTACACGGTTCACGGCTGAAGGCGCGGGTCTCTATCTGGACTATTCCAAGAACCGCATCACCGAGGAGACCATCAGCCTGCTGGTGCAGTTAGCCCGCGAGCGAGGTGTGGAGCAGCGCCGCGACGCTATGTTTCGAGGCGAGAAGATCAATATCACGGAGCGGCGTGCTGTCCTGCACGTCGCGCTGCGTGCGCCCAGAGGAACGAAGATCGAGGTCGATGGCAAAGACGTCGTTGCAGATGTGCACGCCGTTCTTGACAAGATGGCGGCATTCTCAAACCGCGTGCGTAGCGGCGAGTGGAAGGGACATACCGGCAAGCGCATCAAGAACGTGATCAACATAGGCATCGGCGGATCCTATCTCGGTCCGGAGATGGCTTACGATGCCCTGCGCGACTTCTCGGATCGGTCGATGACCTTTCGCTTCGTGGCCAACGTTGACGGAGCGGCGTTTACCGACGCCACGCACGATCTGAACGCCGACGAGACGCTCTTCATCCTGTCATCCAAAACCTTCACTACCCTGGAAACCATGACCAACGCGGCGACTGCCCGCAAGTGGGTGGTGGACTCGTTGAAGAGCGATTCCGCGGTGGCCAAGCACTTTGTTGCGGTTTCGACGAACGCGGAAGGTGTGGCAAAGTTCGGCATCGATACGGCCAACATGTTCGGCTTCTGGGATTGGGTCGGCGGACGGTATTCGATGGACTCGGCCATCGGCCTGTCTACCATGGTCGCTATTGGGCCGGAGAACTATCGGGAGATGCTGGCCGGCTTCCATGGCATGGATGAGCATTTCCGCACCACACCGTTGGAAAAGAATCTTCCTGCGCTGATGGGGCTTCTGACAGTGTGGTACAACAACTTTTTCGAGGCGCAGACCGTAGGCATCATGCCTTACGCCGACAACATGAAACGCTTCCCGGCCTATCTGCAGCAGCTTCAGATGGAGAGCAACGGCAAGCACGTCGACCTCGAGGGAAATCACGTAGAGTGGCAGACCGGTCCGATCATCTGGGGCGAGCCCGGCACCGACGGGCAGCACTCGTTCTATCAGCTGATCCACCAGGGAACCAAGATCATCCCTTGCGACTTCATCGCGTTCCTCCAGCCCCTGAGCCCGCTCACCGTGATGCACGACTATCTGACGGCCAATGTTTTCGCGCAGGCCGAAGCGCTGGCCTTCGGCAAGACGGCCGAGGAACTGAAGGCCGAAGGCTCGCCGGATTTCCAGACTCCATTTCGGGTTTGCGAAGGGAACCGCCCGACCAATACAATCCTCGTCGACAAACTGACGCCTCGCGCTTTGGGCACGCTGGTTGCGCTCTATGAGCACAACGTGTTCACCCAGGGTGCGGTCTGGAACATCGATTCCTTCGATCAGTGGGGCGTCGAACTGGGCAAAGTGCTGGCGAAGCGTATCATTCCAGAACTGGAGAGCGCCGGCGCGCCGGCATTGAAGCACGACAGTTCGACGAATACGCTCATCAGTCGGTATCGTCAGGCGCTCGGCCGAAAGATATAGCTGTCGCTGTTTCACGCTGTCAGAACGAGCAAGTTTCGGCTTGCAAGGAATCTGCTTGTGAACGCACCCAGTACATCGGGCGATCCGCATGCTGCCTTGAAAAAGGAAGCCGCGGAGTACGCTCTCCGCTACGTCAAGTCCGGCATGACGGTCGGACTGGGTACCGGTTCCACGGCCATTTTCGCTATACGTCACATCGGATCGATGCTGAAGAGCGGCGAACTCAAGGACATTGTGTGCTTCGCTACCTCGAGGGGATCCTGGGACGCGGCGGTCGAGTTGAAGATCCCGATGCTCACCGAGGATCTGCCAAAAAACATCGACGTGACCATCGATGGCGCCGACGAGGTGGATCCTCAACTCAACCTCATCAAGGGCGGCGGCGGCGCGCTATTGCGGGAGAAGCTGGTTGCACAGGCTACCAAACTTGAGATTATTGTCGTCGACGAAAGCAAACTGTCGCAGAGACTGGGAACGCTGCACGTACTTCCCATTGAAGTGTTGCCATTCGGCTGGCGTTCGCAGGCACGATTTCTCGAGGCGTTGGGCGCCAAGTATGTGGTTCGGCAGAGCCCGGACGGCAGGGAATATCACACCGATCAAGGCAACTTGATCCTCGACTGCGACTTCGGGCCAATCGCGAATGCCACCAAACTCGCGCTGGAACTCGAGGCTCGCGCCGGAATCGTTGAGCATGGCCTGTTTATCGGCTTAACCCACAGTGTGGTAGTCGCTGGAGCGAGTGGAATTCGCGAGATAACGCGAAAGTAAACTGCTTGCCACGCCGGAGATCTGCTATGCGAACTACGAAAGGGTTGCTGCAGTCTCTCTAACCCACAATGGCATCTCCAACCACTCCCCCCGCAAATAAAGCTACAACGACTGCTGAGAAGAACCGCCTTGACCAAGCGGCTCGTAAGGAGAAACCGTGGTGCCGCTGGGGTACCTATCTCAGCGAGCGGCAATGGGGAACGGTTCGCGAGGACTACAGTGCCGACGGCTCCGCATGGGAATATTTCCCGCATGATCATGCTCGTAGTCGAGCCTACCGATGGGGTGAGGATGGTATTGCCGGTTTTTGCGATGAGAAAGAAACGCTCTGTCTTGGCGTAGCCATGTGGAACGGCAAAGACCCGATTCTTAAAGAGCGGCTTTTTGGGCTCACCAATAGCGAGGGGAATCACGGCGAGGATGTCAAAGAGCTCTATTACTATCTCGACGCTACGCCCAGCTGCTCCTATGCCCGCATGCTGTACAAGTATCCGCAAGCCGCGTTTCCCTATCAGCAACTGCTCGATGAGAATCACCGTCGCGGCTTGAATGATCGGGAATATGAGTTGATGGACACCGGCATTTTCGCCGCCGACCGCTACTTCGATGTGTTTGTGGAGTATGCAAAGGCCGACGTCGATGACGTGCTGATGCGAGTCACGATGTGGAATCGCGGCCCGGAGACAGCGTCGCTGGCGCTGCTACCGCAGATCTGGTTTCGAAACACTTGGGGTTGGGGACGCGACGCAAATAAACCAAAGCTGTCGCAATCTGGCCCGGCTCGGCTTATCGCGGAACACGCAACGCTTGGCCGGTTTCAAGTTGATTTTGACCCGCCACAGGCGCTGTTGTTCACCGAGAACGAAACGAATGGTAAGCACGTGTTCAATTGCGGCGCTGCCGAAGGCTTCTTCAAAGACGCCTTTCATGAGTACGTAATCCATGGAACGAAAGCAGCGGTGAATGCCGCGGGTACGGGCACGAAGGCGGCTGCACTGTACCAATTGCAGCTACTGCCTGGCGCGAGCGCCACGGTGCGAATTCGTATGGGACCGGCGGCTTCGGCATCCTCGGACGCCTTCAAAGACTTCGCCCAGATTTTTGCCGATCGTCTCCGCGACGCCGATGAGTTTTACGAACAGGTGCATGCAGGGCTGGACAACGCCGACGCTCGTCTGGTGCAACGACAGGCGCTGGCCGGCATGCTCTGGAACCGGCAGTGCTATCACTACAACGTCTTCGATTGGCTACAGGGTGACCCCGGTCAGCCGCCTCCGCCGAAGCAGCGGGAGGAAGGCCGCAATCGTGACTGGGAACACCTAAATTCCGACGAAGTGTTGTCGATGCCCGATAAATGGGAGTACCCGTGGTTTGCATCGTGGGATCTGGGCTTTCATTGCGTTGCCCTTTCGCTGGTTGATCCCGAGTTCGCCAAGCGGCAACTGGTGCTGCTCGGACGCGAGTGGTACATGCATCCCAACGGGCAGTTTCCCGCCTATGAATGGAACTTCGGCGATGTGAACCCGCCGGTCTACGCCATCGCTGGGTGGAAGATCTACCGGCTGGAACAATTGCGCACGGGTCAGGGTGATCGCAAGTTTCTGGAGCGCGTCTTCCACAAGTTGATGATTAACTTCATGTGGTGGGTCAATCGCGAAGATGCGCAGGGGAGGAATATCTATCAAGGCGGCTTCCTCGGGCTGGACAATATCGGTGTGTTTGATCGGTCGGAAGCTTTGCCGACGGGGGGCACGGTCAATCAGTCCGACGGCACCGCCTGGATGGCGATGTACGCACTGAACCTGATGCGCATTGCCCTGGAACTGGCGCGCGAAGACCATGCATACGAAGATATCGCCAGCAAATTCTTCGAGCACTTTCTCTATATTGCTCGCGCCATGTCTGACATTGCGGGAGAAGACATCGGCCTGTGGGATGAAGAGGACAACTTCTACTACAGCGTGTTAAATCTGCCGAACGGACAGAACGTGCCTCTGCGCGTCCGTTCGATGGTAGGCATCATTCCGCTGTTCGCCGTAGAGGTCATCGAGCAAGAAATGCTGGAGGAGATGCCCCACTTCCAGGAGCGATTGCAGTGGTTTCTCGAGAAGCGGCCGGACCTGGCTTCGCTGGTTTCACGATGGCGTGACCCGGGCTCCAAGAGCCGGCGACTGTTGTCGCTGGCACGCGCCTACCGCATGCAGAAAATCCTGTCCCGCATGCTGGATGAGAACGAATTTCTCTCGCCTTACGGCATTCGGGCCCTGTCCAAATATCATCAGGATCATCCGTATGTCATCAACATTCATGGCACGAAGTACGAGGTGGATTACGAACCAGGCGAGTCGCGGTCGCGAATCTACGGCGGCAATTCAAACTGGCGTGGGCCGATATGGATGCCGGTAAACTACCTCATCGTAGAAAGTTTGCGTCGCTTCTACGACTACTACGGCGATGACTTAAAAGTCGAGTGTCCCACAGGGTCGGGGAAGTATCTCACGTTGTGGGAGGTGGCGGAAGAACTGGCGGGCCGGCTGATGAAGCTTTGTCTGCTGGACACCAACGGCCGTCGCCCATCCCTGGGGGACGATCAGAAACAGCAGCTCGACCCCAACTTCTACAACTGTCTGCAGTTTTACGAATACTTCCACGGCGATACCGGCCGCGGATTAGGCGCGAATCACCAGACCGGGTGGACCGGGCTGATCGCCAACCTCATTGCCGAGCACGGGATGGCAAGAAAGGCAAATCCGGAACCACAGCCGAAAGGGAAGACCGCTACTCCTTAAACAGCCCCGCCCACGAGTCGTCCAAGTTGTCCCAGCGATCGCGTTCAAGCCAATTGGCCTGCGAATCCGGCAGGTAGAGCACGCCATGCCCCTGCGGACACACCATTTCCGTACCCGACCAATCCAGCAGCACGTGTCCAAGGCCGCCGATCGGAACGGGAGTTCCCA
Source organism: Verrucomicrobiia bacterium (assembly GCA_035482295.1). Taxonomy (GTDB): domain Bacteria; phylum Acidobacteriota; class Terriglobia; order Terriglobales; family Acidobacteriaceae; genus Bog-257. The sequence goes on along the minus strand of DATHQX010000062.1, from coordinate 14,825 downwards.
GGCGTGACAGGCAGATTCGACAGCGCCGCTGCTGGTCACGAATTGCCCAAGAGAGGGGAGCGATGGACAGTACCAGGAAAAGCCAGAGAGCGACCAGGTTGGTCAAGGGCTGGACGGTGCCGTAGAGATAAATTGAGAGCGTGCGCGTCGTGAACCACGCCAGCAATCCGGTGCAGGTGAGCAGCAGAACTGCTTTCGCCACGAAGAACGACCACCAGCGCAGGCGGTCACGGACCTTGATCGGGGAGCGTCCCACGCCGCTGTCGGCCCTGGCGTATACGATGAGCATCGCCGCGCCGACGGCCAAGGCGAGAAAGAGCAGGTAGGAGACAGCATACTTCCGCATCTCAGCTCTGCCCGAGGTGACAAACAGCAGAGAGGCGGGAAGGATGTAGCCGGCGTTCTCGGTACGGTCGGCAAGGTCAGCTTCCAGGCGTTGTGCGGTCACTCCCGGCTGCACACGGGCCACCGCCCCGATCCGCTCGACGAAGTTGGTGAAGGACGGAGTGCCGGCATCGAGGAGCGTCCACACGGAGATCTCGGGAGAGAGCAGATGCAAGTTCGCCGGCAACACGCCAATGATCGTGCGCGGAATGCCGTCCACCGTCACTTGCCTGCCCAGGACAGAAGCCTCGCTGTGAAATTGCAGGCGCCAAAGCTCGTGACTTAATACAACGCATCCTCCACAACTGTCCTCGTCCCCTGCGCGAAACGTGCGGCCCAGAGCCGGCTTTACGTCAAGCACGTGGAAGAATTCAGGAGCAACTTGTGCCGATAAGACCAGTATGGTGCGTTTCGGAGTGGCCAACTCGCCTGCACCCCACGAGAAAGCGGCCACATCCTGGGTCAACTTGCCGCTCTTCCACGCCGCAGCCAAGTCAAGCAGCGTCTCGGATCGCACGCGGCGGAACTTTCCGTTCAGGCTGATGACGTAAACGTGGTCCGGATCTGGAATAGGGGACGAAATCATTGACCTAATGGCCGGAACGATTCCGCTCGTCAGGATCAATATTGCGGCGGCGAAGGAAATCACCGCCAGGCAACTGGAGGGCGAACGAAGCAGATGGTCACGGCGGCGATAAAATTCTTCCTGTTCAACGCGCAGCCACAAAGCGGCCGGAAAGGCGCTCCAGCAAAAGTGTGCGAGTTCCAGCTTCTTCTCGCGAGTGAGCTGGTCTTTTTCCGCCAGAAACTGACACCAGTGCCATACCTGGCTCGTCCACTGCCTGCGCCATTCAGGGCGCAACGGCGAAGGCGCAATCCAGCTGGCCAACCAGATGACTGCTCGGCAACTGGCAAAGGTTCGCTGCGCTGGTCCGGGTACGCGCATGGGGTTACACAGTGAGATGACGAAACTGGCCGCGGGTCGCGAGAAACGCCAACGAATTCCCGCATCGTATAACAAAATTCGGGTTTGAACCGTATTGCAATATCTTCTTCGGTGCCAAGTGGCCGTCCGGGTGGTAGCCGGTTGGCAGCGGATTGCTTAGCCCAACTTGTGGTCGACACATAGCGCGTTTTCTTTCAAGAACATCGAGGCACCGCAGTTCGGTCTAACAAATGCTGTGGTGTGTACTGCGATCCGGCAAGAATCGAGACAAGGGAGTTTGACGTGTTGACCTTTTCATTTTCTCACCAGGGAGACCCCAGCGCCGCAACCGACTTCGCCCAGGGAAGCTCCGGCGGGCGAAAGACACGCCACTGCGAAGCCTACGCCCACGTGGCTGGCTCCGATTTCCTCCAAAAGATTAAAGCCCCATCACGAGTCGTAAATCCATGACAATCAACTATTGCAAATCTCGTGTTTTGTAGGTATAACCCCAGCATCTGCTCACACACTTTCTGGTCGGTTGTGCAGCAATGTGAAGGGCCAGTGAGGCTCGTGTGGAAATCAGTTTTCTTAAGCTGAAGTGAATGCGTCCAACCGAGGGCAACGGGTTCGAGTTGCTTTTGGTCATCGGCTCCGCAATGTGGGGATAACAAGCGAACTACTTTTAGGTTCGGCTAACGGTCGGCTGTTCCCGGTCCAATGTACTCGCGCTCTGCAAATTGCGAAGGAAAAGCTACGGCGAGTTGGCAGCGCCGCAGGTGCGGACTTGCACGCTGGATTGCATCATCAGTGATGCTGGCCGCCTTTCTGCTCACCTCGAGCGGTTTACTGTTGGCTCAGCCTGCCGGCCCTTCTCCGATACCATCGATATTCGATCCCCACTCAACCCCAGCGCACGACATCTATCATCTGTCTCTGTTTGTCCTTTCAATCTGCGCCACAATTTTCCTGGTTGTTTTCAGCCTCATCGTTTATGCCGCATTCAAATATCGCCATCGCCCGTCGGACGACGATTGCGAACCGCCGCAGATCTACGGCAGCAACCAGGTAGAGCTGGCTTGGACGGTAATTCCGATCCTGATCGTGGTCGTGTTATTCCTGGCGTCGGCGCGAGTGATTCACGCGGTGGAAGACGCGCAGTTCCCCCCAGACGCGATCCAGGTCACCGCAACGGGTCATCAGTTCTGGTGGGAGTTCGAATACCCGAAGTATGGCTTCGTTACCGCTAACGAATTGCACGTTCCGGTGAGCGCGAACGGCCAGTCGCTACCGATTCACATCATGCTGCTCTCGGCCGACACCGATCACAGCTTCTGGGTTCCGCAACTTGCCGGCAAGACGGACCTGATCCCCAACCGCCGCAACGAAACGTGGATCGAGCCGCACGAGGTTGGGATCTACGTCGGCCAGTGCGCGCAGTATTGTGGGACGCAGCACGCCAAGATGCTTCTGAGCGTGGTGGTGCAGTCACCCGAGGACTTCCAGCGCTGGGTGCAGGAACAGAAGGCGCCGGCTGTGATGTCGCCGCAGGTGGCCGAAGGAAGGCGAGTGTTCGAAACGAATGCCTGCATGAATTGCCACACCATCACTGGCACGATTGCGAATGGCAGGTTCGGCCCCGATCTGACGCACCTGATGAGCCGCAAGACAATTGCGTCCGGCGCCGCTCCCAATGATGAACAGAATTTACGGCTCTGGGTGAAGGAGCCGGATGCGATCAAGCCCGGGTCCCTGATGCCTGCGATGCAACTGAACGATCACGATCAGGACGCGCTCGTGGCTTACCTCATGAGCCTGCAATAGCCTGGAGAAGCCGATGGCCGACGCACAACCCATTCTGCCGCCGATGATCATCTCGCCCGAGCGCGAGGGAACACGGCCGATGGTGCAGGTGCTGCACGACTGGATCGTCACGGTCGATCACAAGAAGCTCGGCCTGATGTACTTCGGTTACGGCATCATCTTTCTGGTAATCGGCGGCATCGAGGCGGCGATCATGCGGGCGCAGCTGGCAGTCGCCAACAACCATCTGGTCTCACCCGAGACATTTAATCGCCTGTTCACGATGCATGGCACAACGATGATCTTTTTCGCTGCCATGCCGCTCGTATTCGGATTCGCAAACTACCTTGTGCCGCTGATGGTCGGCGCGCGCGACATGGCTTTTCCCAGGCTCAATGCCTGGAGCTTTTGGATGAGTGTTTTCGGCGGACTCATCCTGTACTTCAGCTGGGTAGGAGGCTTCGGTCTTTACGGCGCGGGCAGTGCGCCGGACGTCGGCTGGTTCGCCTATGCGCCGCTCACGGCGTCATCTTTTTCTGTAGGCCACAGCACCGATTACTGGATCATCGGTATCCTCGTAAGCGGCTTTGGAAGCATCGGAACCGCCTTGAATGTTCTGACAACGACGTTTTGCCTGCGCTGTCCGGGGATGACGCTGCGGCGCATGCCGCTGCTGGTGTGGATGAACGCGGTCACCATGTTTCTGGTTTTGGTGGCGCTGTCGCCACTTACGGCCGCGCAGGTCATGCTGCTCATCGACCGCTACCTGGGCGGCCACTTCTTCGATACGCAGGCAGGCGGATCAGCAGTCATCTGGATGCATTTCTTCTGGATTTTTGGACATCCGGAGGTCTACATTCTCGTCTTGCCGGCCTTCGCGATCGTCTCCGAGGTCATTCCGGTTTTCTCGCGGAAGCCTATCTTCGGCTACAACATCATGGTGGCGGCGACGGTGGCCATCGGGTTCATCAGTCTGAGCGTGTGGGCGCACCACATGTTCACGATTGGCATGACCTCCTACGCCAACGCCTTCTTCGTGGCATCCACTTCGGCCATCTCGGTTCCAACCGGCATAAAAATCTTCAACTGGATCGGTACGATGTGGGGCGGCAAGATTCGCTATTCGGTCGCCATGCTGTTCTGCGTCGCGTTTCTCTGCCAGTTCCTGATCGCCGGCCTCACCGGAATCATGTTGGCGGCCGCTCCGTTTGACTGGCAGTTAGGGAACTCCTACTTTGTGGTAGCCCATTTCCACTACGTGATTCTGGGTGGCATCGTAATGGCAATTTTCGCCGGAGTCTATTACTGGTATCCCAAAGTCACCGGCAAGATGCTGAGCGAGACGTTAGGAAAGTGGCACTTCTGGCTGTTCGTTATCGGCTTCCATCTGACATTCGACTTCATGCACATTCCCGGTTTGCTGGGTATGCCGCGACGGATTTACACGTACGACGCAAGCCGCGGCTGGGAGATTTGGAATCTCATCGTTTCGATCGGCGTCATTTTCCAGATTCTTGGCATTGTGTTCTTGGTCCTCGATCTGATTTGGAGCTACTTCAAAGGAGCGCCCGCAGGCAACGATCCTTGGGATGCCTGGACCCTGGAGTGGAACACAACTTCGCCTCCGCCGGACTACAACTTCGCTGAGATTCCGGTGGTGCTTAGCCGTCGGCCATTGTGGGACTTGAAGCATCCGGAAGATCCGGATTGGAAGTATGAATAGCGATTCGTAGAGGAGAATAGTTTGGCTGCAGCGACGATTACCGTACCGCAAACCGAGATGCCGTTATCCGCGAGTTATCGTGGCAAGGTCGGCATGTGGTGTCTGATTGTGGCGGAGTCGGCGATCTTTAGCATCTTCGTTGTGGCCTATCTCTACTACGCAGGCAAGAGCATTAGCGGTCCTACGCCGGCACAGGTACTCGATATTCCGTGGTTCAACTCCATTTGCCTGTTCTCCAGCAGTTTGACGATTGTGCTGGCCGAGAAAGCACTGCACCACGGGAACATCAAGCGCTTCGGGCTGTTCTGGTTTCTAACTATCGCACTGGGCGTGATTTTCCTGATTGGGACTGGCCGCGAATGGTACGGACTGATTTACCACGACGGCCTCACCGTCAGTAGCAGCCTTTTCGGCACGACCTTCTATTCGCTGGTGGGATTGCACGCATTTCACGTCACGGTGGGACTGATCGGCCTGACGATCATCCTGATCTTTACCTTGCTTGGTGCGCTCCGGCAGGAACACGCGGCTAGGGTCTCGGTTTTTGCCATGTATTGGCATTTCGTGGATGTTATCTGGGTGGTGGTGCTGTCGGTGGTGTACTTCATCGCGCGATAAGAGAGCGAATGAGCGAACAGACACAAGTGAGCAACGGTTCCGAGAAGCGAGGGGTCATGATGCCGGCTCCCACAGCGTGGCCATTTGTGATGGCGCTCGGCTCAGCGCTGACCTTCAGCGGATTGCTCACTAACGCTTCGGTCAGCGTTCTCGGCGGGATCCTCTCGCTTTTCGGTGCGGTCGGGTGGTTTCGCGAAGTCCTGCCGCATGAACATCATGAAGTAGTCCCGGTGAGTCCGCTGGAACCCGCGCCGGTCGTAGCTTCGCGGCCGGTCAAACGCATGGAGGTCGTGGAGGAGGTACATCGCGCCTGGCTGCCGCTGAAGGTCTATCCCATCTCGGCTGGCGTGAAAGGTGGCTTGGCCGGCGGCGTAGCGATGGCGATTTGCGCTGTTATCTATGGGCTTTTGGCACAACACAGCATCTGGTATCCCATCAACCTGCTGGCAGGTAGTTTGTACGCGCCCTCGGCAACTCCCACAGTGGAGGAGATGCTTCATTTTCACATGGGATGGTTCTTGTTTGCCTTGGCGATGCACATAACTATGTGCCTGCTGGTGGGACTTCTTTACGGCGCGATGCTGCCATTGCTGCCAAGACGGCCAATCGTGCTGGGTGGCATCATCGGTCCGTTGCTCTGGACCGGGTTGCTGTATCACGTTATCGGATACGTTAATCCAATACTGGATGACCGGATCAACTGGTGGTGGTTTGCGGCGTCCCAGGCTGCCTTCGGCATCGTCGCCGGGTTAGTGGTGGCACGGCAGAACAAGGTCTTGACGACCGAAAACTTGCCATTGGCGATGCGAGCCGGCATCGAGGCGCCCGGGCTCATGCGCGAACGCGACGGCGAGGACAAACGATGAAGAATCGCCGCGCATTTCTGAGCGTTCCTCTGCTCGCGCTTCTGGCTCTGGTGGGATGTAATCTTCCGGGAAAGCCGACGCCCGCCGACATCGTTCCGCGACCTTCGGATGTTCTCGATCCGGTTGTGCTCTATCAGCAGAATTGCGCCGGATGTCACGGCGCCGAGGGTAAGCAAGGTCCGGCTCCGCCCATCGGCGATCCGGTGTACCTCGCGATTGTTGATGACGACAGCCTGCGCAATGTCATCTCGAAGGGACGAGTCGGAACGCCCATGGCTGCTTTCGCTGAAAGCGCAGGCGGCATGCTGACCGACAAACAGGTCAACGCCATCATTCAGGGCATGCGCCAGCGCTGGGGACAGCCGCAGGTCTTGCAGGGAGTAACGCCTCCGCCTTACGCGGCAAAGTCCGCAGGAAACCAGCCGCAGGGCGCCGCCGCTTTTGGCACTTTCTGTGCGTCTTGTCACGGCGCGGACGGAAAGGGCACAGCCAAGGTCGGCTCCATCGTCAATCCAAGCTATCTCAGTTTGATCAGCGATCAGGGATTACGGACCATCGTGATCATCGGACGGCCGGACTTCAACGCGCCGGACTGGCGAAACAATGTTCCTAACCAGCCGATGAGCGATCAGCAGATTACGGATGTAGTGGCTTGGCTGACGGCAAAACGGCCTGCGAGTGCAGCCACCGCCGCACCCGCTACGAATACTTCAACGCCCGGAGGGCAGCAGTGAGCGATAGCGAAGTCTCTCGACGGCAGTTTTTCGTGAAGCTTGGCGTCGTCTTGAATGGCCTCGCCGCCGTAGTCCTGGCGACACCGGTGGTCGGTTATCTGCTCGCGCCCATGATTCGCGGGAAAAGCGGCGATTATCACAAGTGGATTTCGCTTGGGGAACTGGACGAGTTTCCGGAAGGCCAGACGCGGCTGGCAAAGTACAAGAATCCCATCTCCAATCCTTGGGATGGAGAGACCGACAACATTCCTTGCTGGGTACGTCGCGTGCAGGGCGAGCAATTCCAGGTCTTCGCGATCAACTGTGCGCATCTGGGATGCCCGGTACGCTGGTTCCCGCAGTCGGGTCTGTTTATGTGTCCCTGTCATGGCGGGGTGTACTACCAGGACGGCGGACGCGCTTCGGGTCCACCGGAGCGTGGACTCTTTGAATACAAGTACAAAGTTGAGGGCGGTCATTTGATGATCGAAGCCGGACAGCTGCCGACGTTGTCCACCACCGCCAGCCTGCGCGAGGGGAGCAAGGGATGCCAGGGCTGATACAGAAGATTGGCGACTGGTTCGAGCAGCGTCTGAAGATCGCGCCATTCGTGCGCACGACCATGGAGCATCCGGTCCCGACGAAGTCGGCCAGCTGGTTCTATGTGTTTGGCAGCGCTGCGCTCACCGTCTTCATCATCCAGATCTTCACCGGCATCATGCTGGCGCTCATCTATGTGCCATCGGCGGGAGAAGCCTGGAACAGCCTGCAGTACCTGAATCACGGCGTTATGCTGGGCTGGTTCCTGCGCGCCGTACATGGCTGGGGCTCGAACTTCATGGTAGCTATCGTGCTCATCCACATGGTGCAGGTGGCGATGTTTGGAGCCTACAAGTTTCCGCGCGAGCTAACCTGGATCATCGGTGTATTCCTCTTGCTGATGACTCTGGGCATGGCTTTTACCGGGCAGGTGATGCGCTTCGATCAGGATGCCTATTGGGGCCTTGGCATCGGCGCCTCCATTTGCGGGAGAGTGCCGTTCATCGGGGCGTGGGTGGTCCATCTGCTGTTGGGTGGTCCCATCATTGCCGGTGATACGCTGTCGCGGTTCTTTGCCTTTCACGTCTTTGTGATTCCCGGTCTGCTGATCGCGTTCGTCTCCGTTCACCTGCTGATGGTGCTGAAGCTCGGCATCAACGAATGGCCGATGCCGGGACGCTTGGTCCGCCGTGCGACGTATGTGAAGGAATACGAAGAGCTGGCACACAAGGACGGTATGCCGTTTGTGCCCGGCGCCGTATGGAAGGACATGATCTTCGCCGCCTTCATCATCTTCAGCGTGATGGCGTGTGCGGCGTATTTCGGACCCTTCGGGCCAAGCGGACAGCCTGACCCAACTATCGTTCAGACGATTCCCAAGCCGGACTTCTTCTTCCAGTGGCTCTACGCGCTGTTGGCATTCCTGCCGCCGGCGATGGAAACCCCGGCGCTGCTCATCGGTCCGGTGGTCATCATAGGCTTTCTGGTGCTGATGCCCTTCTTTGCCGGTGAAGGTGAGAAGAGCTGGAAGCGGCGTCCCATCGCTGTTGTGACGATTTTGCTGACCGCTGTTACGCTTGGCACGCTTACCCATCTTGCGGGCTACACTCCGTGGAGCCCCATCATGAACGCCTGGAGTGGAGATCCGGTCCCGGTTCAATATCTGAATGGGCGAACACCGCTGGAGCGCCAGGGATCGGCGGTCTTCCAGGAGAAGCAGTGCCGGAATTGCCATGCTATCGGTGGGACTGGCGGCGAGCGCGGACCTGCGCTGGACGATGTCGCGGTACGCAAGACGAATGCTCAGCTTGTACGCCAGGTGGTCCAGGGCGGCGGCAACATGCCTGCTTACGGCAAGAATCTGAATCCCGCAGAAGTCGACGCGCTGGTCTCTTTCCTCGATACCTTGCACCCCCCCAATCAGCCTGCCGCGCGCGACGCTGCCCGGCAAATCTCCAGCGAAACCGAGCACTTCGCGACCGGCACCTCGACGGGAGAAAAGAAGTAGCCTGCTCTTGCGACAGCCGGTGCGTTTGTGACATCGCTCACTGCCCTCGGTGATTCAGGCTCCAGACCAGTCGGCGTTTCTACGACAGAGTAGAAGTGAAAGCGCCTGCGGATCGTAAGGCGGCGCAAGGAAGCCGTCGCTGTCATGTTTCTTCGTCTGGACTATCTTTCCTGTCTTCTGACCATACTTTCCACCGTTCTAGTTGGCCGCCGGATGTGGCAGGGTTGGATCGTCGCTTCCGTCAATAGCGCGATCATCTGCATCATCGCCTTCCACACAGAGCAGCTTGGCTTTGTACCGGCGAACGTGTTCTGTCTGGCGATCTACGGCTATAACGTTGCCAAATGGAAATCTCCGCGAACATAACCGCATAGCGAGCCGCGCATTTGCCATTCGGAGTGCCTGGCACACATCCAGAATCCCTGCTTTCGACTAATATGAAGAGGCTGTTGTCTCGCAATGCATCTTGCATAGATAAATTTTTTCTTGAGGTGACAAACGATGTCGGAACCGAGTTATGACGAACTGAAAGCAAAACTGGCGGAGTTGGAAAAGCAGGTCCAGGGGCGTAAACGGGGAACTGTGGACTTCAAGGTTAGCGAAAAAGGCGGAGTCAGCGTTTACGGGCTAGGCCGCTTCCCAGTGACCCTTTATTACGAGCAGTGGATCCGATTACTCGATCAAGCCGACCAGCTTCGCAGCTTCCTGGAAGAGAACAAGAGCCACCTCAAGATCAAGAACGCCGAGGGCTAGAACGTCTCGTTGCGCCATACCACAACGTAGGACAATAAGAGGCCAAGCGGAAGTCGACACGTATCCCGCCCGTCGTCTTCCGCTTCTATCCCCTACCGCGCCTGCGCCTGTTGCGAGGCATTTTGGATCTTCGCAATATCGGCGCGTACGTGATCGGCGCGCGGCCCCTTCGGTTCTTCCTGCAGGAAAGCCTGGAACTGTCCCAATGCCTGCGCTTGCTGATTTTCCTGTTGATAGGACCGGGCGGCGATGTAATGCACAAAGGACGGATGGTCGTGGTTGGTCGAGTGCGCCTGCAGTGAATTTGTGATGGCGGCGTCGAAATGCCGGTTCAGATACTGCGAATAAGCAAGCAACATCAGCGTCTCTGAGTTGTCGGGTTCCGCAGTAGCGGCCTTTTGCAGAAAGACCTCAGCTTGTGCCGGATTCTTTTGGCTCAGACACAGCTTGCCGTAATTCACCAGCGCGGGCGCAAAGTGCTCGTCGATGCCGACAGCTTTCTTGAGCGCTTCTTCTTCGTGAGGAATGTCGTTCGTTTTCGCGTATAGCACCCCCATGTTGTTGTACGCGGTAGCGTACTGGGGCGCCAGAGCGATGGCCTTGTTCAAATGCTCCAAAGCCTTTTTCCAGTCGTGCAGCGCCATCGCTTCGTTAGCTTTGTCGACTTCCTTTCGAGCTTTGCCGGGAACATTCAGGTCGGCGGCGGAGATCATCGGAGACTTGGCCGATAGCGGCCGAGGTCCGGAGTCCTCGACGCGATGCACAACGACATACTCCGCCTGGCTAATCCGGCGCTGGTCGACCTCGAAGGTATCGCTAGCCGTGCTCTGGATGCCGTCGCCGCTTACTTCGACGTGATAATCGCCGATCGGGACGCCAAGAAACTGCGCTTCTCCGCGATCGTCGGTATAGGTTGTGCCCAGCACGGTGTTGCTCCCACCTTCCATGAGACGAACGACCAAGTAGGAGCCGGCTGCGCGATCGTTATCGAAAACGATGTGGATATGAACGTTGCCCGAGCCGCCGATGCCCGTAGCTCCAGCCCGCAATTGCGCTTGCAGTGGAATTACCGTTAGGGCGAGGACGATGGGAGCGAGGGAACGAAGGTACAACATACTGCCTCCCCTGACTGCGCAGGATGCACCCCCAGCCGGTGAGTGCCGGCGGCGTATTTGAAAACGCCATGTGACTGCGCATGCTGGACGGCAGACAATCGCGGGAAGCGCCGGAAGCGTTTCCGACGGTCTACCGCAGTAGTGGAGGAATTGTATACCTCATCGCGCCAGGCGGAAGAGCTAATTTTGTCAACTTTTCGTCGATTCAGAGAAAACAGGGTTGATGCGAGGCAGTGGCGCAGGCAAAGAACGACGCCCCGGGTGCACCGGAGCGTCGGCCAAGTAAGAGCATTTGTTAGTTTGAGCAGTCGGGACTCGGCATTACACGCCGCTCTGCGGACGCGCGCACATCTTGCCGCCGCAGCAGCCCTTGCCTTCTTTGTCTGGCGCCATCGCGCACTTGCCGCCGGCGCAGCATTGCATCTTTCCGCTGGAATCCTTCGACATCATTGCGCATGCCTTACCGTCTTTGCCCTGGCCACAACTGCCGCCTTTGCAACAGGAACTGTCTTTGCCGCAACAGCTGGTCTTGCCGTCGGCTTGAGCGTGATTACAGCAGGCACAAGACTTGGCGGTATTGTCGGAGGGAGCGGGAGTGCTTTGCGTGCTCTGGGCGATCAGCGCCAAAGCCATAAGTAATGTGCTGATAAGAATAAGAGCTTTCGATTTCATGTGTTTCCTCAGAATCTTGGTTTGTGCGGACGATACCGCAATCATGCCGATCACGAGACGAACCAACTTCTCGCAACGAAAGTGTTTTCGGCGGTCGATCTAGATTCTGAGATCAGCTTTGAGGTCGAACACAGCACGGGCAAAGGGTCGGGAAGTTGCGAGGTTCGCGTCGAGCAGGCTAGCTGGTGGTGCGGGTACTCTGGCCGCAACCATCTCAGTGCCAGAGGCTGCGTGCCTATTGCCATTGGCGACAAAGGGGAGCCTGCGCTCGGGTTGCTGCCCCACAGTGCAACAATCCTGATGACACAGTATCTCATCAGAAAAGAAGTGCGCAGATGGAGCTGGGGTAGAGTGCAAACCCGGGCAGCACCGGTGGGACGCGGCCTTAGCGTTCGGGGACGCGGATTGCGAATGCGACATGCCCATGTGGCAGGCATGATGAGGGGACGCGGTTTCGGCCGTCGCCGGGCCAACCTGAACCCAAAGCGATAGAGCCAGCGCCAACACCAGCGATAAGGCTTGTCGCGATCTTTGCGTCTCGTACATCGCTTCCAGTATTCCGCGCTCCCGGAATTCAGTCTGTGATGTGCATCACTTATGCTTTCGGTTGGTCGCGCAGCTACTGCGACTTCGCCATGCCAGGCGCGATCGTTCCATCAGTCAAGAGGAATCCACTGAGAGCGACTGCGTTGGTGCGCAGATTCTGCAAAGCGCGAATGTACTCTGCTTGCGTTGAGAACAGGCTTTGCTGCGCCATCAAGACCTCAGGATAGGACACGGCCATCCTCTGCCATGCACCCTGCTGCATCTGGTATAGCTTTTCAGTCTGGGGAAGTATTGTCCGACGGTAACGCTCCACGGTAAATTGCGCCGTCTGATATTGCTCTACCACGGCGGCGGCTCCACGCCGCAGCTCCATTTCCAGCCGTTGCGTCTCTGCCTGCGAGCTTTCCAACTCGGCCTTCGCCACGGTTACATTCCCCTGATTGTGGTTGAAGATGGGTAGTTCGACTCGCGCCTCGGCCACTCCTTGCAACCCGTATGGCTTGCCGGTCAGGTCGTTGGTCTCGAAGTTCTGTTCCAGTCCTGCTCTGAGCTGCAAATTCGGAACGGCGGCACGTTGTGCCCGTAGAACCGAGGTTTGCGCCTGCCTCACGCTCTCCCGCGCCATCTTCACCGCAGGACTCTCGCTCACCAACGCATCGATCAGCTGCTGAGTATCGAGTTGCGGAAGCTCGGCATCGAGTTGGCCTTCTAGCGTTCCCGCGGGCAACGATGGATCGCCGACGAGGCTGCGCAACTGCTCCCACTGTTGACGCAACTCTGCTTGCCGCACATCGACCGCCAGATTCGCGCGCTCAAACTCGATCTGGGCCATCAGCACTTCGGACGCATCGCGAGCGCCGGTATTTTGCAGACCTTGTATCGTGTCCAGCATCTTTCCCGACAGCTCCGCCCGCGACTTTTCCAGCGCGAGCATTTCCTGCGCCGCCAAAGTCTCGATATAGGCCGCGCGAACTGCATTCTGCACGCGATATCGCTGCTCCTCTTTCTCCAACGTCGCCAGTCTCACATTCGATCCTGCAACCTGTTGAGCAAGGTACAGCTTTCGCCCGAGGATAATCGTTTGCTCGATATAGCCACCCTGTCGTCCACCGTTCACGCCGGTGCCACCTGAAATCTCGTCGCCAAAATATCCGACGGTCGGGTTCGGCCACAGACCTGCCTGCTGTTTGCGTCCCTCTGCCGAGTGCAGCTGTGCGTTAGCCTGCGCCAGGGTGGGATTGCGCTGCAGGGCTTCAGCCTCAAGCGTCTCCAGGCTATACACAGGGCAATGTTGCGCGTCGTCGGACGGCACTGAGGCGGGATGATCTTGATGCGCCATTGGCATTTCAGCCGTGGAAGGGGGCGGGGCCATATTCGTCTGCGATTTAGCCGCCGCATAGCTGATTGGTGCAAGAATGACAGCGACGATAAGTATTCGAGCGCCCCTCACTTTGCACCTCCCGCAGGCTGTGCCGACTCTTTGGCCAAAAGGTATCGCTGATATTGTTCCGGCGGCATCACGCGCAGCAGGCTCATCATCCCTTGCATACCGACCGACCAGCTTCGCGGCAGGTCCATGAACTCCGGCTTGTTGCCGCCGACGCCGTCCATAGCCATATCCATGAAGCCATCCTGCGGGAATCCGGGGACGGCGCCGGCATTCGGGGCAATCTTGGAACCTGCGTGCATGTCGCTCATCTGCATATCTTTCCCATTGTTCATCGTCATCGGCATCTGCTGGTCGGCCTGTTGCTGCGTCAGCGGTGTCGTCGAGATCGGTCGCTCACTCAGCAGGTCCATCATGCTGTTCATCATGTGGTGCGGAAGATGGCAGTGGATCATCCAGTCGCCCGGATTATCGGCAACAAATTCGATATCGCGTGCCTGGGCCACCCCCACCAGCACCGTATTGCCGGGGTCCCACGTTGTGGGAGGCTTGCGTCCGCCCTCTGTACCTGTTACCTGAAACGTGTGGCCGTGCAGATGGATGGGATGGTGGTCCATTCCCAGGTTAACGAAGCGAATTCGCACGCGGCTGTTCCAGGGCACGACGATCGGCGTGGTTGCCGGGCCGGCCTTGCCGTTGAACGTCAGCCAGTTGAACTCCATGCCGGCGGTGTTGGGAATACTGTTGTTGGGCAGCAGCGCCCACTCCTGCAGGACGATGCCGAAGTCGTGATCGACCTGTGGTGCGAAGGCACGCTGTGGATGCAGAACGAAGATCCCCATCATTCCCATCATCTCCTGCATGGCGCCGTGCGAGTGGTAGAAGAATGTGCCGTTCTGATGCAGCGTGAACTCGTAGGCAAATCGCTCGCCCGGCAGGATGGGCTTCTGGCTGATGTATGGCATGCCGTCCATGGCGTTGGGTATTTCCAGACCATGCCAATGCATCGTCGTTGGCTCGGGTAGACGATTCTCGAGAACGATTCGCACGCGGTCACCCTGCGCGGCTTCGATCGTAGGCCCGGGACACGTGCCGTTGTATCCCCAGGCGTCGATGACGCGACCGGGAAGTATTTCGCGTTTTACCGGCTCGGCCACCAAGTGAAAGACCTTGACCCCGCCGTCCATGGTGTACGGCAGCTTCGGAATGTCGGGAGTAGCAACTGACACCGGTGCGGCCGCGATGTGCGCCGACTCGCTTTCGAGTGAGGCTG
>DATHQX010000061.1:0-51469 GCA_035482295.1 Verrucomicrobiia bacterium | reverse complement strand
AACCCGGCACCCGCGCAGCCTGCTGCCGCGAAGCCTGCTGAAAAAGCTCCTGCGCCGAGTGCGCCGAAGCCGGCAGAGTCGACCTCAAACCAGGTCTCGATCGACGAAATCGATATTTCCAATGGTAAGGTCACCATCTCGCAATTACCGGCGAAGGGACAGCCGACGGTTTACAGCGATGTCGACATGACCCTGAAGAACGTGGCGCCCGGATCGAAGATGCCATTCACTCTTGCGCTCAAGGCTCCTCGCGGCGGCACGATCAAGGCCAACGGCACGGCCGGGCCTATCAACCAGAGCGACGCCTCGCTGACGCCGGTGCAACTCGACCTGACCAACAGCGCAGTCGAGATCGCTGGGCTGGCGCCCACCTCGGGCATGTCCGGGCTGCTCGACATGACTGCCAAGTTCTCCTCCGATGGCCGCCAGGCGAAGCTGCAAGGCAATGGAGACATCAAGAATTTAAAGGCGGTCGCGAACGGCTCGCCGGCCAAAGACCCGCTCAGCTTCACGTACACCACTGATTACATCCTCGCCAGCCAGCAGGGCACGCTGAATGCAAATATTTCTGCGCGCAAGAATACCGCGCGCCTCTCGGGCAGCTATCAGATGCGCGAGGCGATGGTCATTCACATGAACCTGAACGGTCAGGGCATGTCGATCGATGAGCTGGAATCGCTGCTGCCGGCCTTTGGCGTGGTGCTGCCCAGCGGCTCATCGCTGCGCGGCGGAACGATGAGCGCCAACCTGAATCTCGCCGGCACGCTGGACGCGCTGACTATCTCTGGCCCTCTCAGCGTGAATAACACCAAGCTGGCGAACTTCGACCTTGGATCGAAGTTTGCAGGTGCGGGTCAGCTCGCCGGAATTAAGACCGGCAACGACACGACCATTCAAACGTTCAGCTCGACCGTAAACGTGACCCCCTCGGTGACGCGCGCTGACAACATTAATCTGGTGATGCCGGCCATGGGCAACGTGACCGGAGCAGGCACGATCGCAAATCAGAACCTGAACTTCAAAATGGTCGCGAAAGTCCAGACTACGGGCGGCGGATTGCTGGGCGCGGCCAATGGCGGCAAGGGCGGAAGCGAAACCATTCCGTTTGCGATCCAGGGTACGACGTCGAATCCGAAGTTCATCCCCGATACCAACGCCATCGTGCAGAACCAGATTCAAAACCAGATCAATCAGCGGCTGGGCGGCAAGGCTCCCGCGAATGTCGGTGGCGCGCTGGGAGGATTACTGGGCGGCGGCAAAAAGCACTAGTTATTGATGCGCAATCCGAAGGATCTACATCAGTCTTGACGGCCCCATCCGAGACGGGTTGCTTGGCTGGGCTTTTCGACCTATGTCTGAATCTTCGTCAGCCGACGCGTCGATCACCTTCCACCAGGACGGCATCCGCGGCTTCGGCTCGGCGCTGATCAACGCACAAACCTACGAGCTGTTCATCGATCAGCAGAAGGTCGGCGAGCTGACTGGATACACCAGCGAGAAAACATGTAGTCTATCGTCCGGACCGCATGCCATCTATGTGCGAGCCTATGCTCGCGACAGCGTCTCTCCCACACGGATCCATGGATATAGCGAGACGCTGGACATCGATCTCTCGCCTGGAGAGCACAAGACCTTCTCCTGTGGACTGGTACCGGGACCGCCGCTGCGCAAGTATCTGATCTTCGGCGGTGCGGCCATTACCGCTTTGCTTGCGTTTGGCCTCGTACCGCTCGGCACGCTCTCGCTGCGCACGCGTTACGGCCTGGTGATGGTAGTGGCGTTAGCTACCATCGCGTGCGGATGGTTGGGATACTCCTCCGATCCAGGAGCTAATATCTATTTGAAGCAAGCTTGATTGATCCCTCAATGTCAGATATACCCTCTATGGAGCCGGGGCTCCGACATTGTCAGAGTTAAGTATCGCTTCGGCTCTCTTCGCCGGAGGTGTTTTCGCCAAGTTGCTCGCCACCGCGTCGGCAACAATCTTGTTTCCATTGGCATTGAGATGAATGTCGCCGAAGGTCCAGTTGTTAAGGTACCAGCAACCCGGTTGCATCTTAGGACAGGCATCGCGTACGGCGAAAAACTCCGGGAAGACATTAATGAAGCGCTTACATTTGCCCTTGCACCAGTCGCGCCAGATCTGTACTTCGCGCGAGTCCACCTTGTCGTAGATGAGCTGTGCCGGCCAAGGATAGACCACAACACTCACAGGAACATTCAGCTTCTTCAAGTCCTCGTAGATGAGGTCCATCTTTCGCTTCTCTTTGGCGATGCCGCCTTCGACGCCCAGCGGCGCGAAGCCTAATTCAAATGGCTGGTCTTCGATTACCTTGCGATAGGTCCAGCCCGAGCGCTCCAGGTTGAAGACGTTGCCGTTGAAGCCGTGGTCAAGATGGTAGGAGCCGAAACCGACGACGAGTCGTTCGACAAATTCCCAGACGTAGTTGGTTAGAACGAAATATTTGCTGATAAACAGCCGTAGTTTCGAATACCACGAGCGATAGTGATACTGATGTCGCGCTAGTTCGACGGCGCCCGACTCGTCAATGTCATGGACCAGGCCAGCTTCATCCTGAACGTCGGAAATATCAATGAAGACGATCGCTTCGTCGAACTGCAATCCGCTCTTTACCGCAATGCGTTCGGTGTTGAGATAGTTCGAGGGTGAGTACCCGCCCACGCCGCCGTTCAGGATTTCATACTGCGGAAACTGTTTGGCCAGCCGCCCGACATAGCTGGTGTTCCATGGCCCCATTGATTCGGTAAAGCTATCGCCGAGCATCAGGATGCGCGGCCGTGGATCGGTGGGTGGTACCAGCCGCACCGTCTCGTCGCGAAAGCCCTGGCTGTTGATAGCGAGGTGATAGCGCTCGCGTCCCCAGGCGCGGGTGGTCTCGCAATTCGGTTGCAGCGACATCGCCCGTATCGGATCGGGTGTCAGACATCCCAGCAACTCTGACGGAGTGGGAACTGATGATTTGCGGAACAGCGCGCTGTAAATTCCATCCAAACCAATAAAAGCAATCAAGCAGAACAACAACGAGAACAACAGCAGCAGAATCTTCTTGCCCAGGCTGGGTTCTTGCACTTGTGTCGCGGGTTCTGCTTGCTTCGATACCGCCTGATCCATCAGCGAGCTTCCTCTCCGGAAGAAATGTGAATATCGTCCCAGTACACGGCGTCCGCGCCCGGTCCGTGCACCAGATGAATGCGGACCGCGCCTTCACCGCCGGCCGTGAATGTCCGGGAGAGTTGCTGCCACGAAGGGTCGCAAGTCGCCAGCGATGAAGATACGGAGCTGTTGTCCGTCGGATTGTAGACGATGAGCCGCACCGTCGAAGACGCCGGGCACGACACCCACGCCGACAGCGTGTAAGTGTGGCCGGACTGCAGTCCGTTGATGTCCTGATAGACCGTGCCCGCTCCGGTTTCGGACAGGCTATATGTGCCCGAGTGCGCATGCGCCGTACTGACGCTTGCCTCCGTCCCATTGTTCGACCACGGCGCGACCTTGCCGTCCTCGAGGCCCGGGTTCGTAACGGCGTTTTCCACGCGCTGCTCGGGCGTCATCAGCACCGGGCTCAGACCAAAGTCGGTCTTGGTCGAACAGAGAATGAAGTTGTCGAGATCATGACATTTGCCGGGCCCGGTGGGGCCACGTGCGATCGTTTCAGCCAGCTCCGGCGTCACCACATACGCCGAATCTGGAGACAGCGGCTGGGTTGCCAGCTCCGCAGGTGCTACGTCGCAGTGATAATCCTGTGCCACTCCGGTGTACCGCGCGGACTGGTAGCTGTTGATCCGCATGTGGTCAGCAATCGCGAGAAAGCCGAAGAAGCGATAGCCCTCCGGTCCGCCGGGCGAAGCGTTCTTGGCACACTGCCACGCCGGTAAAACAATCAAGTTTTGATGCTGTGCGCCCAACTCGGCCCAGATCGGCGACTTCAGCGGCGACGGGTGATCTTCGCTGATGGTCATGCGTACCCACTGCCGCAGCGAGCGCGTGTCGGCGAACTGCAGCACCAGCAACGCGGCCAGCAAGACGTTTGCCCAAAGCTTGCGAATCAGGAAGAACGGCGCAACGAGAATCGCGGTCAGAATCGCGTAATACGGTGCCCAGAACAGCCGGCCTGACGCGCGCAACGGTGCGAAGTACTTCGAGAAGTGCTCTTGCGGATCGAGATCGATGAGAGTGTGTGCGCCGCCGGTGATTTTGGTAGACAGCGCCAGCAACGTCAGCAGCAGGCAGCAGAGCGCCATCGGCATCAGCCAGCGTTTGTCAGGAGTCTGCAGCTTGTCCTTATGCAGCAGCGCCTCCACAATTACGACCGCCAGCAAGACCAGCACGCCCAACCCGAGATAGTTGTAGCCCTCGTATTGTCCGTGGCTGGCGCTCTGGAAGCGCGGCATCAGTAGCGACGCAAAGGTGCGCGGGTCGAAGGGCGCCATGATGTTCATCGACAGGTCGCGATAGCCACCGCTGGCATAACCCTTGCCGCCGCTGATGACCAAGCCGATCGCGTAGGAGACGACAAAGCCGACAACGAGCATCACGCCGACCACCGCGGCCGACATCGGCAGCGAGATACGCTTTCGCCAAACGAGGCTCGCGACGCCAGCGAGCAAGACGACGAGCACTTCGAACGCGAGATAGGGATTGATGCCGACCGCGATTGCGCAGAGCACAGCCGACGAGATCCAGAAGCGTCGTACCGCTCCTGGCGAATCCAGCTGCGCTTGTGCGAAAACAAACAGCGCGGCCACCAGCAGCCATTGATTACTGAGCGAGTAGTGTCCCCAGAAGCGATAGTTCAGGGGCGGCGCGAGTAGATAAAACGCGCTACCCAATGCCGCCCCGACGACGTTGGTCCCAATAAGGGCTTGCAGTAATCGAAACGCAAAGAAGAATTGCAGCGTGCACCCGAGGATCACCTCGATGCCGAAGTATTGCGCCGGCTCGGGCAGCAACGGAGACAGCGGCTTCAACACCACCGCCATCAGCGGATTCAGGTCGAGCAACGCCACCGACTCGCCCTTGGGATAGCCAAGACGGTCCGTGTAGGTGATGGGCCAATGAACGTCCGGATCCTGGCGGTAGAGTTCCCACCCGATGTAGTGATACGCGGGATCGAAGGCGACCCAGTTGACGTTCTTCGGATTCAGCGGCGTCGGCCCCATAACGACCAGGGCATAGCTAAACCCGGCAACGAGCGAGAGAACGATGGCGAACCAGAGCGACTCGTACCAGCGCGGCGGACGCTGCGCGGTCAGCGATTGCGATTCACGTGTTTCCGGAAGGGTGCCGGTGGCTGCCGAGTCTGGGGTATTCATAGTGCTGTGCAGCGGGGAGGCCGACGAATCTCATCAGAGGGATGGCACTTCCGGCGCAAAGAGAGTACCACAAGGGAGAAGCCCACTGCTAACGTTCCCGATGTCGGATCAAGGTGACAATCGGGTGACGTGATCAGCGCTTCTTCGCGCTCTTCACGGCTTTTTTGGCGGGGGCTGTTACGGGTTTCTTCGCAGGCGCTTTCGCGGCCTTCGTACCTGGCTTCTTTGCTGCGGGTGCAGGCTCCTCAACAACGCCTTCGGCGGCGCGACGCTCTAAAGCTTTCGTCACCACGTAGGCCATCTCGGCGACCGGCGAGGGCTTGCCCGTCCAGATCTCAAACTGCCGCGCGCCCTGCTGCACAAACATCTCGAGGCCGGGGATGACCTGCAGATTCTTGGCGCGCGCCATCGAAACCAGCTTCGTCTCCGCCGGCGTGTAGACCAGATCGAAGACGTATTTGGTGTTCAGCTCTTTCTCTTCCAGCGGCGCGTGCTTCGTGTCGTTCATCCCGACCGGGGTCGCGTTGATGATGACGTCGAACTGCTGCTTGACCACCTCGGCGCGCTTTATGTATTTCACCTTCGCCTGCCGCGCCAGCGTCTGACCTTTTTCCGGGGTGCGATTGGTAAGGAAGACCTCGGCGTTTCTGGCCTTCAGTCCGAAAGCTGCTGCGCGAGCGACGCCACCTGCCCCGACAATCAGCACGCGAGCACCGGCGAGCGTCATGCGCTGTTCGAGCGGCACAACCACACCAGCAACATCGGTATTAAATCCGTAGAGCTTGCCGTCGACGCCGCGGACAATGGTGTTGCAGGCGCCAATCTGCCGGGTGAGCGGGTCGGTATTCTCCAGCGCGGAGAGAATCTCCTGCTTGTATGGCATGGTGACGCTCAGGCCGCGGATGGGAATGTCGTGCACGCAGGCCAGCAGGTCCTTGAGGCTTCTGGCGTGCAGCGCGAGGTAGACGGCATTGACGGTCTCGCGGCGGAAGGCCGCGTTCATCATGACTGGCGAGAGCGAATGCGAGACCGGATCGCCGACCACGCCGTAAACCTGCGTCGCCTGATCGACCATGTCGATGCGGTAGGTGTCGCGCAGTTCGCTGGCCAGCACCTGGCCGGGCGCAGTTTCCTCACCCTTAGCTGCGGAGCCGAAGGTGAAGATGCTGCCGGCGCGGACGCCCAGCACGCGACTGATAATGCCCTGCTCGCCCATGCAGAGGCCGACCAATTCGTGCTTCACGGAGTTGGCCTCCAGCAGCCGCATCATGACCACGTTGTCGTGCAGGCTGGTGGCCGTCGAGACGATCTTGTAGAAGTCGGCCGGAAACTTGCTCATCTCGGCGAACTGGCCGTCGAGGTTCTTTGTGGCCTTGAAGTTATGGTGCGAGATGATCATCCCGACGCGGTCGTAGAGGTCGCGCATTTCGGCCGCCTTCAGGGCCTGAGCGCTTTGCAACTCCAAGTCAACGAGTTGGAAGCCCACGTCGGCGGCTTTGCGCAGGACGGCCAACTGGTTGGCGACCGAACCCTTGAATTTTCCGCCATTTACGGCCCGGCGACAGGTCCCGATGAAGGTCGCTTCGGGATGAAGCTCGACAAAGCTTCGCAGCTTGGGCAGAGCGGCCAGAGGCTGCGAGAGATAGTCTAACCGCAACTCCAAAAAGGGGTTATCGCGCACCAGGGATTCGGCGCGTTCAACCATCGTGGCGGCGTCGGTGCCCACCACCGCGATGCAGAGCCGGGGCAGCCGAAAACGACGGATTCGTGATGCGTAAGTGCTTGAAGACTCGCGCATGTAGCTGCCCGATGGTACCGATGCACAAAGAAAGTTGCAACACGTTATTACAGAAAGTTGAAGGAAATCGGGGCTAAGTCCAAGAAATGGCACGAATCAGCGGGGTAATCCGGGACGAAAAGCCAGCAAAAGGGCTTTCGAACGCCGTCTCTCGCTGGATTCCATGCAAGTGGGAAATTCTGATTCAACAACGAATCCATGGAACTACTCTGCAAATATTGGGGCCGTTTTTACAAACCGAGTGGGAAATTTCCGCTCAAACGCTCTATTCTTCCCCGAAAACCTCAGCAGCGAAAGCCTGCAATTCGGCTCCTCGCAGCCAGGCGTCGGAAGCCAGTCCAGCCTTCAGACAGGTTTGCGACAGAAAAGCTTCCCGATTCCAGCCCCATTCCACCGGAACCTGGGGCAGGAGCAGTCCGCGGCGATTGCCGTAACTGACTACCAGGCCATGCTTGCCGATCACGACGTCGTCCGGAGCAATCGGCTTCAAAGGCGACAGCACGCTGATCTCGATTTTGAGCTCCGGAGCGTCGTCCAGGGTCACCGGCTCAAAGCGTGGGTCGTCGAATGCGGCCGACCGGGCGGTTTCGGCCACGGTGCGGTAAAGCGATTGCGTCGGGAAAACGTAGCCGATGCAGCCGCGCAGCTTGCCACGCAGGTGAAGCGTGGTGAACGCCCCGCGATACTCGGCAAGATGCTCGCTGGGAGGAGTTACATCGACACGACGTTCTTGTAGCTCGGCTTCGATGGACTCGTGGGCCAAACGCAAGAGGCGCTTCCGCTCATCAGGGGAAAACTCGGCGGCCTCAGAAATCAGCGACGACGGATCGGCGGATTCAGATTGCGGGGACATCGTTGCGCTTCCTTCGCCGGCTCAACACAAAGGAGCGTTTGCGCCGCCGGCGCTCGGATGCCTGGTCAATTCTCTTCCAGAAGGCCACGAAGTAATCGCCTGCCGACCACAGTGAAACCACAACCATGATCCAGATTGCGACCAGGGCAACCGGGCGTAGCGGCAGGCCGAGAAAGTACGCCCAGTGATGTTCAACAATAGCCAGCACGACGGCTAAGACTTGAACCGACATCTTCAGCTTGCCCAGATCGCTGGCTTGGAGAGTGAAACCCTCGGAGGCGGCGATGGACCGCAGGCCGCTCACCAGGAACTCGCGGCCCACAATGATGACGACCATCCACGCTCGCACCACACTCGGATTGAACTGCACCAGGCTGACGAACGCAGCCGCGATCAGCAGCTTGTCGGCTACCGGGTCGAGCAGCATCCCCAGCGTGCTCACTTGCGCGCGTCGTCGCGCCAGGTAGCCGTCGAGGGCGTCGGTCAGAGAAGCCGCAATGAAGACTGCCGCGGCCAGCAGTTCACGCTCGCCGTTGGTCGAAGGAAAATGGTTGCTGCACAGGATCCAGATCAGCAGGGGAATGCTGAGGATACGGCTGATCGTGATGTAAGTCGGGAGGTTCACAGCAAACCAGGGTGGCACACCACAGCGCCTTGGCTGCGCTGCCGCAACAGGGCGATTATGCGCTACAGATTAGATTGAAAGCAATCGCAGAAGAGAAGTCCAGAAACCGCTAATCGTCGTGGTGTACCACGATTTCGTCAAGCATGACGGGAGCTTCGTACTGCTCCCAGTAGCTATAGCCCACCGGAATGCCCTTGACCCAGTCGCAGACGCTCATCCAGATGCGCAGGGCCACGCGTGTGCGGCGCGAACCGTACCGTGAAAATCCCAGGAAGCGCACTACCACGACTCCAACGATGTAGAGCGCGATGACGGGAAGGGCTACCGCAACGGCGACCAGACGGAGGCTGAAATACAGGCGTGGCATGATAACCCTACACGAGGAGAACTTTTCCACTGGCTGTACAACTTGGACGCTATTATGCCCCAAGTGGAGGTAAGCGGCAGCGCGATTGTCGAAAATTATTTTTGTCGCAAAGCAGGAACAGCTCCCTTCGCGGGAGCTGCTTCTGCCCTGGACATTTACCAGAACGTAACTAAGCGTAGATGCCACGTTGCCGGATCGTATAAGCCACACGATCAATGGCGAGCATGTAAGCGGCAATGCGGTTGTTGACGTGGTGGGTGTCGGCATACCGCACAACGTCTTCGAACGAAGAGACCATGATGTGCTCCAGCTGCTCGTTCACCACCGACTCCTTCCAGAAATAGCCCTGGCGGTCCTGCACCCACTCGAAGTAGGAAGCAGTCACGCCGCCGGCGTTGGCCAGGATGTCAGGCATGACGAACACGCCCTTATCGGCCAGGATATCGTCGGCCGCCGCCGTCGTCGGGCCGTTGGCGCCTTCGACCAGGATCTTGGCCTTCACCTTGCCGGCGTTGGCGGAGGTGATGACGCTTTCCGTTGCCGCCGGGATGAGGATCTCGCAGTCCGTAATAAGCAGGTCGGCAGTCGCGGCCTTCTCTGCCTCCTTAAAGCCATGGATAGTGCCTTCCTCCTGGCGATACTCCCACAGCGCGTGTACGTCGATGCCTTTGCCGTTGTACAGGCCGCCGTCCCACTCGCCGATGCCGACAATCTTGTAGCCGGCATTGTGCATCAGCAGCGCGGCGTTGGAGCCGACGTTGCCGAAGCCCTGAATGATGACGCGCGTGTCTTCGGCGCGCATGTTGTTCTTCTTGATCGATTCGTCGCAGATGATCATCACGCCGCGGCCCGTGGCTTCGCGGCGTCCGCGCGATCCGCCCATATTCAGCGGCTTGCCTGTGACGACGGCGGTCACCGTCTGACGCATGTGCATGGAGTAGGTATCCATCATCCACGCCATGGTCTGCTCGTTGGTGTTGACGTCCGGGGCGGGCACATCTTTTTCCGGACCGATAAACTCGATGAGCTCGGAGGTGTAACGGCGAGTCATGCGCTCGAGTTCGCCGCGTGACATGTTCTTGGGGTCGCAGATGACGCCGCCCTTGGCTCCGCCGAAGGGAATGTTGACCACGGCGCATTTCCAGGTCATCCAACTGGCCAGCGCTCGAACTTCGTCGAGCGTTACGTCGGGCGAGTAACGCACGCCGCCCTTAGCCGGGCCACGTGCGATGGAGTGCTGCACGCGATAGCCGGTGAAGACTTCCAGCTGTCCGTTGTCCATGTTGACGGGGATGTGGACGATGATCTCGCGATTAGGCTGTTGCAAGACACGCCACAGACCTTCATCGAGCTTGAGTTTTTCAGCTGCCAGATTGAAACGGGCAGCTTGCTGTTCCCAGGGATTACTTTCTTGTTCCGGCGTGTGTGGGCTAGCCATACCTTCTCCAGATATCTTGCAAACGTACGAATCGGGACGCAGCCATCACGCGCGTCCCGTCATAAGGCCAAACGGAGGAAGTATATGCAGGCGCATGCAGGGCGTGCAAGCTGGACTTGATTGCTATGGAGATACCCTTGGCAAGGGTCACTCCACGAAAGCCTCAGGACTGTCTAAGCCGCTTTGACAGTGATTTTCAGCCCCATCGCTTTGGTCACAGCAACAAGGGTCGACAACCGGGGATTGCCTCTTGGGGACAAGGCTCGGTAAAGACTCCCGCGTTCGATGCCGGCAGATCTTGCTACCTTGGCGAGACCGCCTCGTGCTTCAGCCACACGACGCAGAGCGATGAGCAGAACACCAGGTTCGTCCTCGGCCTCTTCCAGTGCAGCCTTCAGATATTCCGCCGCGAATTCAGGGTTTGCGCGCAATTCCAGCAGTAGCGCCTTGTTGTGGGAGATGCTCGTCTTGCGTTTCATGATTCTTCTACCCTTTTCCTGTAATCGCTGAAGTATTCGATCGCCTTGGCTATATCGGCCGTTTGCTTGCGCTTGTCGCCGCCACAGAGAAGTAAGACACACGCTTTACGCAGCATGCAGTAATAAACGCGATATCCGGCCCTTGGTCGATCCGCAATTCCCACAGGCCCTCGCGCAGCGGCTTACAGTCTCCAAAATTTCCCAGCGCCAGGCGATCGATGCGCACTACTATCCGGGCGCGTGCCCGTGCATCTTCTAAAGCTGACAGCCATTCGCCGATCACGTCCTTCCCACTTGTTTTGTAACTTATAAGTTACAAATCGCAAGCCCCCGTGGCGTCCCTTATAATCGCGTTAACTCCAGCTCAGCCATGCTCACACCTGACTATCGCAGCTTCCTCGAGCTCAGCCGCAGGGCCACCTTGATCCCGGTGGCGAAGACCTTGAGCGCCGACCTGCTCACCCCTGTGGGCGCATTTCTTAGCCTGGCGGCGCGGCAGAAGTACGCCTTCCTGCTGGAATCCGTTGAGGGCGGCGAAAAGATCGGGCGCTACACCTTCCTCGGCGCCGATCCGCGGACTGTCATCACCGCCCGTGGGCAGGAGCTGACGATTCGCGAAGGCAAAAAGACGCGTCGCCAGCAGGGCAGCGTGATCGAGTTGCTGCGCGAGCAGTTGCGGCAGCATACGCCGGCGACGATCGCAGGACTACCGCCTTTTACCTCCGGCGGTGTCGGGTACTTCGCCTACGACATGGTGCGGCAATTCGAGCGGCTGCCCGAGAACGCGAAAGACGACACGCAGGTTCCAGATTGCGTGTTCACCTTTTATGACCGGCTGCTGGCTTTCGATCATCTGCGCCATCAGGTGCACATCATCGCGGCCGCCGACATTCGTTCGGAATCGGCGAAGAAGGCCTACGATCGTGCGCTCGCCGACATTGCTGCCATTGAGAAAAAGCTTGTCACCGGCCTGCGCGGGCAGCGCCTGAGCTGGCCGAGCGAAGGCCGGACGAAGCCAATCAAAGTTCACAACAGCACGAAGGACGATGATTTCGTCAAGAGCGTTCGCCGCGCCAAGGAGTACATTGCCGCGGGCGACGTCTTTCAAGTGGTGCTGTCGCAGCGGCTCGACTTCAAGCCTCCGGCCGAGCCCTTCGAGATCTATCGCGCGCTGCGTACGGTGAATCCCTCGCCCTACATGTTCTTTCTCCAGCTCGACGGGATGCACGTGCTGGGCGCCTCACCCGAGATGCTGGTGCGCGTCACCGGACGCAAGCTGGAGTACCGGCCGATTGCCGGCACTCACAAGCGCGGCGCCGATACCGCGGAAGACGAGCGACTGATCGAACAACTTCGCAGCGACGAGAAGGAGCGCGCCGAACACGTGATGCTGGTCGACCTTGGCCGCAACGATCTTGGGCGGGTCAGCGATTACGGCACGGTGAAAGTCCGCGACCTGATGTACGTCGAAAAGTATTCGCACGTGATGCATCTGGTATCGGCGCTGGAAGGCCGGTTGCGTCCTAACCTCGACGCGCTCGACGCACTGGCTGCATGTTTTCCGGCAGGAACGCTGAGCGGCGCGCCGAAAGTGCGAGCGATGGAGATTATCGAGGAACTGGAGCCAGTGCGGCGCGGCGTGTATGGCGGCTCGATCTTGTACGCCGATCACGCTGGCAATCTGGATTCATGCATCGCGATCCGGACGATGGTCGTGAACAGAGATCGGGCGTACGTGCAGGCGGGGGCAGGCATCGTCGCGGACTCGGATCCCGAAAGTGAATATCAGGAATGCATGAATAAGGCGAGCGCGTTGCTGAGAGCGTGTGAAAAAGCGAGGGATTAGGGTCAGGGGTCAGGGAAAGCTAGAACGTCAGGTCGAAAGAATATACGGGTGATCACAGGCGGGAAGCCACAATTGAACTTAGCCTTGCTACCGGAGGGCGTTCGCGATGTCGACTTTGGCGCAAGAGGTTACCAGTTACAAGGATTGATCGCTTGGCGAAAAGCCATTTCTCTGGTGACCGCTATCTACGAACTGACTTTCCCAGGCATGAGATGTATGGCCTGATTAGCCAGTTGCGAAGCGCGCCTGTCTCGATTGCTAGTAACATCGCCGAAGGT
The DNA here is from genome assembly GCA_035482295.1 of Verrucomicrobiia bacterium. GTDB lineage: Bacteria > Acidobacteriota > Terriglobia > Terriglobales > Acidobacteriaceae > Bog-257. The sequence goes on along the minus strand of DATHQX010000061.1, from coordinate 38,451 downwards.
CATGGCCGTGCGACACTAGGCGAGTTCGCCCAGTTTCTTTGCCAAGCTCGGGGCTCGTTGTGCGAAGTAGAAACTCAGATCGTTATTGCCGGCGAGTTGGGGTACATCGATCTGCAACAAGACTCATCTCTTACTCGCAAAACAGTAGAGCTGGGCCGCATTCTCAATGGTCTCATCAGCTCCATACAACGGAGAAGGTTGCATCGGCCACACTAACCCCTAGCCCCTGATCCCTATGATTTTCGTCTTGGACAATTACGACTCGTTCACCTACAACCTGGTGCAGTACCTGGGAGAACTCGGTGCAGAAGTAGCTGTACGTCGTAACGATCAGACGTCGGTCGACGAAATTGATGCGATGCGCCCCGATCACGTCCTAGTTTCACCCGGCCCCTGCACGCCGAACGAGGCCGGCATCAGCATCGAGCTCATTCGCCACTTCGCGGGGAAAGTTCCGCTATTAGGAGTTTGTCTCGGGCATCAGGCGATCGGCGCGGCTTTCGGCGGCAAAGTTGTCCGCGCGCCTAATCTCATGCACGGCAAGACCAGCTCAGTCGAGCACGACGGCAAGACCATCTTTCGCAACCTTCCTTCGCCCATGACAGCGACGCGTTACCATTCGCTCATCGTTCAGGAGAAAGACTTGCCCGCGGAACTGGAAATCTCCGCCACCTGCCGCGACCGCGACGGCACGCGCGTGATCATGGGATTACGCCATCGCAAGTTCCCGGTCGAGGGGGTACAGTTCCATCCCGAGAGCGTCCTTACCAAAGAAGGAATGCAGTTGGTGCGTAATTTTCTGGCACTCTGATCGGTATCGACAGGTGTGCGAGCCAAAACGTATAGTGAGCGCAGACCCTTCAAGTTTCCAGTTTCGAGAACCCACCCCGCGCCAAAGTCTGGGTCTCGGGATGCCCTGCACTTCGGCCCGAAGCGGAACTTGACACCGGGAACTTGACCGTATGCCTGATGCCGTAGAACTACGGGGAATCCGCAAGAGCTACGACCACTTCGTAGCCGTGGATCGCCTCTCGCTGAACATCCACGAAGGCAGCGTCTACGGCTTGCTCGGGCCCAATGGCGCCGGCAAGACCTCCACCATCCGCATGATGATCGGCATCACCATGCCCGACGAAGGCGAGGTCCATCTCTTTGGCGAGAAGTTTCATCGCGAGCAACTGCACCGCATCGGCTACCTGCCGGAGGAGCGCGGGCTGTACAAGAAGATGAAGGTCATGGACCACCTCATCTTTCTCGGCCGCCTGCACGGACTTCACGAACAGGAAGCTCACAAGCGTTCGAGGGCGTGGGCCGAGCGGCTGCAAATCTCGGAATGGACCAACAAGAAGGTCGAGGAACTGTCCAAGGGCATGCAGCAGAAGATTCAGTTTATCGCCACGCTGCTGCACGACCCCGACATGGTCATCATGGACGAGCCCTTCTCCGGCCTCGACCCGGCCAATGCCGTGATGTTGAAGGATGTGCTGATCGAACTGAAGAAGGCGGGCAAGACCATCCTGTTTTCGACCCACAACATGGACCAGGTGGAACGACTGTGCGATTCCATTTGCCTGGTCGACCACGGAAACCCCGTGCTGGAAGGCGACCTGAAGAAGATCAAATCCAGTTACGGCAAGAATCACATCCAGATGGAATACGAAGGCAATCCCCAGCTGGAGGGTTCGCCGCTGGTGCAGTCGTTCAACAACTACGGCAACTATGTTGAGCTGCGCCTGGTACCCGGCGCCGACCCGCAGCAGATTCTTCGCATGGCGTCGGAGCAGGCGCGCATCAGCCGCTTCGAGGTGTTGGAACCGTCGCTTGAGGAAATCTTTATCGACCTGGTGGGGAAGGGCAAGCGTGCATAACGTCTGGACACTGATTCGACGCGAATATCTGGAGCGCGTGCGTACCCGCTCGTTTGTCATCTTCACCCTGCTCATGCCGGCGGCTATGGCCGGAATCGTTTTCATACCGACAAGAATTGCGCAGATGAACTCGGGCGGCGAGCGGCGCTTCGTCATCGTCGCCAACGATCCCAAGCTCGCAGAAACGGTTGGACACGCCCTGGCTGCTCCCGCCAAGGGTCCGTCGGGCGGCGACTTTGAGGAAGACGAATCCGGAGACACGGCGACTTATGTCATCACGGTGGCCACCGACACCAGCGACGCCGAGCGCGACCGCCTGAATCACATGGTCAACGAAGGCCAGATCACCGGTTACCTCTGGATGACCGACGACGCCCTGGCGCAGCACAAGGTGGTGTACAGCACCAAGGAAGCGGCTGATTTTCAGCAGGCTTCCAAGCTGCGCTATGCCATACGGACCGGCGTCACCAAGCAATGGCTCGAGCAGCATGGCATTGCGGGCGCCGATGTCGATCAACTGCTCACGCCGATCCGTCTGGAGACGGTGCGCATCGAGAAGGGCAGGAAGGGCACCAGCGGATCGACCATATTCCTGACCGCTTTTGGCATGGTGATGCTCCTCTATGCGGTGGTGCTGGTGTACGGCATGGCCGTGATGCGCTCGGTCATCGAAGAAAAGAGCACGCGCATCCTGGAAGTGCTGTTGTCGACGGTCACGGCAAAAGAACTGCTCGCGGGGAAGATCCTCGGCGTCGGCGCTGTCGGCTTAACGCAGATTCTGGTGTGGGTGAGCTTTGCGGCGTTGTTTTCGGCTCCGGGCCTGATCGCGGCGAAATCGTTTTTCGGCGGCGGCTTCCACATCCCCATGGCGGGAGTGTTCGCATTCGCCCTCTTCTTCCTGCTGGGCTATTTACTGTATAGCGCGATGTACGCCGCTATCGGCTCCATGGTCAACACCGACCAGGAGGCGCAACAGATGCAATGGCCGGCCATGATGCCGATCATGATCGCCATCTTTCTGATGAATGCCGTCATCCAGCATCCCAATTCGTCGATGGCGTTCTGGCTTTCGATCATCCCGTTTTTCGCGCCCATCCTGATGCTGGTGCGCGTGCTGATCGAGCAGCCGCCGATGTGGCAGCTGTTGTTGTGTGTCGGCATCATGCTGGCAACTATTTATGGCTTGCTGCTGCTGGCCGCGCGCATCTACCGCATTGGCATTCTGATGTACGGCAAGCGGCCGACCCTGCCTGAACTGCGCCGCTGGCTGAGGTACGCAGGTTAGAATTCAGGCGTGCCCGATCAACCCAGCGCAGAAAGCGGCGAAGCGCGCCTTACCCTGTCGCAGCGGATCCAGCTCACCCTGGTGTCGTGGATTGTGCCCGCGATCCTGCGGCTGATCGGCTCTACCCTGCGCGAGACTTCGACCTTCGAAGAAGGCGCCATCCAAAGCCTCGCCGAGGTTTACCCGGGCATCTTTCCCTTCTGGCATCGCTGCGTGCTGCCGGCAACCTGGCTCTATCGTCATCAGCGACCTGCGGTGATGACCAGCCGAAGCCGCGACGGCGAGTTCATCGCCCGCGTGATCCAGCGCTTTGGCTTTGTGCCCGTGCGCGGTTCCAGTTCGCGCGGTGGTCAGCGCGCCCTGCTGGAAATGAATAAGCTGCTGAGCGAAGGTCACGCCGTCGCCTTCACCATCGACGGTCCACGAGGCCCGCGGTACGTCGCCAAGAAAGGGCCGGTGCTGCTGGCGCGCATGAGTGGGATCCCGATTACAGCGTTCTACGTTGCGGTGGAACGCGCCTGGGTGCTGAACACCTGGGACCAGCTGATGATTCCCAAGCCATTCTCACGGATTTATGTGCGCTTTGCCAGGAAGATCTTCGTTCCGCCCGACGCCGACGAAGCGGCGATGGAGCAGTATCACGCCGAAATGCAGGCCGCGCTTGACCGCATTACGGCCTTTGCCGAAGCGCAGTTTTCCCACGCCCGCAATTGACACCCCCTCGGCTTCCCCAGTAGAGTCTTAGCTCATCCGTACCGGTATCGGTGCGGGACGAATCCTTATACTCACGGATTCCAGGTTCCTTCTCAATCGGCGTTCGCGCGTTCCGCCTTGGCGGAACTGGGAAGCGGGTGTGAAGCCCGCGCTGCCGCGCAACTGTAAGCGAGTCATGGCGACCGGCCACTGTGCAAACGGGAAGGCCCCGCCGCTCTGCCCCAACAACCGCAAAAACGGCGCTTGTCGGGGACCCTGTATGCGATCACCATCGCAGCTCGCAAGCCAGGAGACCGGCGCGAACGTAAAGATCTCCGCACTCTGACGACGGAGATTCGGCTACCAACCCCTTTCGCGTGCAAAGGAGGAGTACTTGCATACGTTGCGCCTGTTGTTCTTCTCGCTGCTGTTTTGTACAGCGGCCTTCGCTTCCGACCTCACCATCACCGTGCAGAGCCCGTCCGGCGGTCGCGTCTCCGGTGTCCAGATCAACTTGTTTCGCGTCTCTGACAATGCGGGAGTGGCCACGCTGACGACCATCGGCGACGGCACCGCGCAGTTCCAGAATCTGACCGACGGTAGCTACAAGGTCATCATTCTGGCGCCTGGATTCGCCGAGCAGTCGCAGCAGATCACTCTGCCACAAACAACCGCACTCAGCGTGGAGCTGAAGCTGACGACCACACCACAGACGGTTGTCGTATCCGGCAGTTCGACGCCGTCAACCGGCGACCAGACCGGAGCTTCCGTCGGCCTGCTCGACAGCACCCAACTCAAGCTGATGAATCCTGTGGCCACCAGCGATGCGTTGCGCTACATTCCCGGCGCGGTTGTGAATACCTCCGGACAGACGGGAGCCATCTCGTCGCTCTTTGTGCGTGGCGGTGAGTCCGACTACAACAAAGTTATCGTCGATGGCGTGCCCGTCAACGATCCCGGCGGCTACTTTGATTTCGGCGTCGTGCCGATGAGCAACGTCGAGCGCATGGAAGTGGAGCGTGGCCCGGAGAGCACGGTCTACGGCACCGACGCCATGACCAGCGTGGTGCAGTTGTGGACTGCAACCGGCAGTACGCCCACGCCGGAAATTCAGTTCGGCGCCGACGGCGGCAACTTCTCGACCGCGCACGGCTATGCGTCGATCGCGGGCGCGCGCGGCATCTTCGACTACAACGCTTTCGCCGACCAGTTCGACACCAATGGACAAGGCATCAACAACCAGTATTCCAACTCGCTGCAGGGGGGAAACTTCGGCGCGAAGCTCTCTGACATTGTGGCATTCCGCCTGCGCCTGCGGCATTACAACAGCTGGACAGGGGTGCCTTCGAACTGGTGGTTCAACGGCGCGCCGGTGCTGCCGCCCGACCCCAATCAGTACGCGCATCAGAACAACTTCCTCGCCAGCGGCACGGTCACGGTCAGCGGCCCCGGCTCGTGGCAACATCAGTTTTCCGGGTACGAGTATCACCACATCGCATTCAACGACAATCCCGTCGACGATAACGACCGCCCCTTCGATACCGCCTTCAGCAACCTGACCAAATACAACGTGGCCGGCTTCTCCTATCAGGGCATCTGGACGCCGCGCACGTGGGCGCAGACGACCGTCGGTTACAACTTCGAGGACGAGAACGGATACATCACCAGCAACGACGGAACGGTCGAGTTCCCCGACATCAGCGTGACGCACGGCCTGCGCCGCAACAACTATCTATTCGCGCAGCAGACGATTTCGTGGAAGCGTCTGGCGGTGCTTGCCGGCCTGGGCTACGTCAATAACGAAAGCTTCGGCAACAACGTTTCGCCGCGTGCCTCGGCTTCATTCCTGCTCTTCCGCGGCAACGAGATGTTGACCGGCACGCGTCTGCGCGCCGGATATTCGGAGGGCATCAAGGAGCCCAGCTTCGAGCAGTCCTACGGCATTTCGGGGACGTTTCCGGTCATTCCGAATCCCAACTTGAGGCCGGAGCAGAATCACGCCGTCGAAGCCGGTATCGAGCAGGGACTATGGGGCAACCGGCTATCGCTCAGCGCGTTGTACTACCACAATTTGTTTCTCGATCAGATCGAGTACCTGGTGAACTCGACTACGTTCGTCAGCCAATACGTGAACTTCAACAAAGCAATGGCGCAGGGCGCTGAACTCGTACTGAGCGGACGCATTCGCAACAATCTTTCCCTGGTCGGTTCGTACACCTACACCTCGACTCAAATCCAGGAAGCACCGCCGTGCGATCTGGCTGACGGTTGCGACCCGCGAATCTACGGCGTAGGAGCACCGCTGCTGCGTCGCCCCAAGCAAGCGGGCAATCTGCTGCTTACCTACGCTCGTACGCGCTGGGGAGCGACGGCCGGCGTAACTGCCGTCGGACGCCGTCCAGATTCCGACTTTCTTTTCGGATATATTCCGCCGATTTATTACGCGGCCGGCTACGCTCGCGTCGATCTCGGCGGGTGGTATGACATCAACCATCACGTCGCCGTCTACGCCAACCTCGATAACGCGTTCAACGATCACTACAACGAGGTGCTGGGCTACCCCGCGCTTGGCTTAAATTTCCGCGGAGGCGTGCGCTTCCGCCTCGGCGGCGAGTAGGGAAAACAGCCGGTTTTCGCGCGTCTGCCTGTACAATCGTCATCGCCCACATGAGTACTCTGGCGGAAGCGGCAGTCGATCAGGCGATGCGGCAGGATAAGCCTGCAGGTAACCGGCTCTTCTCGCTCGATGTCTTCCGCGGCGCGACCATCGCGGCGATGATCGTCGTCAACAACCAGAGCAGCGAAGAGGCTTACCGGCCGCTGCGTCACGCTGCGTGGAACGGCTGGACGCCGACCGATCTGATCTTTCCGTTTTTCCTGTTTATTGTCGGCGTATCACTGGTGTTTTCCTTCCAGGCACGCTTGCACCGCCGAGACTCACGGCGCACGCTGATCCTGCACACGCTGCGGCGGAGCGGGCTCTTGTTTCTGATTGGACTGGCGCTGAACGGCATGGCCTCGTTGCAACCTTCGACATGGCGCATTCCCGGCGTGCTGCAGCGAATCGCGATCGTGTACTGCATCGCCGCAATCATCGCGCTTTATACCGGAACGCGCACGCGTGCAGTGCTCATTGTCGTGCTTACCTTTGGCTACTGGGTGCTGATGCGTTACGTGCCGGTGCCTGGACACGGCGTACCCAACGTGGACATTCCACTGTTGCATCCTGACTTCAACCTCGCCGCCTGGCTCGACCGCAAGCTGATGCTAGGACACATGTGGCAGAAGACGCGCGATCCCGAAGGGCTTCTCAGCACGTTACCGTCGATTGCAACCGCGCTCTGCGGCGTGCTCACCGGCCAGTGGCTCCAGAGCAGGCGAACACCGCAGCAGAAAGTCGCCGGCATGGTCGTAGTGGGCGTGGCCGGGCTTGTTGCCGGAGAGATCTGGGGACACTGGTTTCCCATCAACAAGAATCTCTGGACCAGCTCTTACGTTTTCTTCACCGCCGGCGCGGCGCTCATTTGTCTGGCCGCGTGTATCTGGATCAACGACATCAAGCTGCATCGCGGAGGATGGACCAAGCCGTTTCTCATCTTCGGCACGAACGCCATCACCGCCTACGTGTTGTCGCAATTAATTGGCGGCTTATTCGGCTGGGACCGCCTTTGTAACTTCCCGTCGTTAGCCGAGCATTCCGCAGCGGCAGCGTCGCTGCTGCACTCGCTCGTCATTCTTGGACTGGCGTTCCTACCCGTGTGCTGGATGTACCGCAAGAAGATTTTCGTGAAGATCTGATTTTCAAAGCGTGCGCACTTGCGCGAACGGCGTACTTTCCTCGCCAGAGTTGCCGAATCGCAAATTCATTCTCCTCAACGTTCTATCGCGCAAACCCTCTTAAGAGCGCAGGAATTAAGTGGCTGCCCGTAATTCCGCATAGGAGCCACAAAATCAGTTTTCTAGGGTCAAAACGCGTGGCCACCTAGGCGCAACTACTGGTTTCTCGAGAGTTGATGCGTCCCTAGTCTGCGATGAGTGCAGAGGCACGAACCACATTCTTTGGAGGGCAGTTTTGAGCAAGTTACTAGCAATCGCAGCGCTGCTTTGTGCGCTGACCACAATCTCGCTGGCCGGCACAACTTACACCATGGTCCAATCGATGTCAGGCTGGCAGACCTGTGACACTTGCGCGGGAAGTGGTTCGACACCACATTCGATGACTCAGCACATCAGCAATCCTTCCATGACCGGCAATGCTACGCAGTACTGGCTGGGAGGAAGTTCGCCGTATCACAACGCGATCTGGTGGAAGCAGCTGGGCGCAAACCCCAACGTCAGTAACTTCACCTACGATCTCTACTTCTATCTGAAAACTCCCGGAGCAGCCCAGGCGCTGGAGTTCGATGTGAACCAGTCGGTGAACAACCACAAGTTCATTTTCGGCACGGAATGCAATATTCGAGGCGGCAATCAGTGGGATGTGTGGGACACGGCAGGTGGTCGCTGGGTACACACAGGCATTGGCTGCTCGCAGCCTCCTGCCTATCAATGGAACCATCTGGTGCTGGAGTTCCAGCGAGTGGGCACTCAGACGAAGTTCATTTCAGTGACGCTCAACGGTCACAGGAGCTACATCAATCGCACATTCAATACCTATGGCGTGAACGCTTCGGAACTCAACGCAGCGGTGCAGTTGGATGGCGACTACAACCAGCAAGACTACTCGATGTGGGTCGACAAAATGACGCTCACGGCCTGGTAGACGGCCAGCGATAGAAGCAAAAAGACGAGACGCTCTTACTTGGGCGTCTCGTCTTTTTCGCTCGAGTCCGGCTTACTTAGCTGGGCTCTTCGTCTGAATGTACCTGGCAGGATCGAACAGATCCTCACTCAGCGGCGGGTTGATCTTGACGTCGCTATAGAGCTCGTCGAAGACTACCTTGCCATCCGCCACGATGGACACGTGCTCGGCCAGCCAGCCTCCGCCTTCGACCTGCTTGTAATCTCCGAAGCGCACGTCCTGCACCGCGCCGCGCTGCTTCTCGCTGGGCCGCAACATCCGCACGAAGTACAGACGCTCCTTGTCGATCCAGAACTGCATGCTCTGAAGATCACCCGACTTCGCGCCGACCACGTACACCGGCCGCCCTTCGAATGTCTCTTCGTGCATCAGGTTCATGTCGACGTTTAATCCTTTGAGCTGCTGCATGGTCGTGTCGACCGGCTGCATGTACACGTCAAATCCCAGGACCAGCAACGGATGAACGAAATCGCGCTCGTTGGCAAGCTTGCTGTCCTTGTAGATGTATAGGTGGTGGTTGACGAACAGCATTCCATTGCCTTCGGACGGTTCGCCAATATCGATGCGCAAACGGCCGGGCAGCATGAGCTTCTCATGCCACTGCTCGACGGTGTCGGTGCCATCGGGCTTATGCGTGACGCTCTTCTGTTCGAAGCTGAGCGTGTGGTACCACTTGGAGGCGTAACGGTCGTGCATGGCCGTAATCAGTTGCGCCGGAGTGGTGATGGTTTGCGCCAGCGAGCTGACCGAAACGAGAGCAAGAATGAGTAAGTAGATAAATCGCATGGTTGTGGTCCGGAGGCGTATTCCCGCACTCAGGCGGAGATTGCAGATGGAGTGTACCAGCCTTGCCGGTACAGGGCCGCTCGCCTGGGACGAGTCCCCTCCGTCGAGACACAAGCGTGGTTCTGGCCAGACTAAGCCGTGGCTGCCTCGGACGCGGGCTGTGGCTGCGGCTTCTTTTCGGAGGCCAGCCAACGCGCACGTATCTGGAGGAACGGCCACTCGATGAGTTGAAACGTAATGAATGCGATCGCTAGCGACGCCAGAATCGAGACGATGTACAGAATCCAGAAAGCGGCCTCACCTCCACGATGCCGCAAGGGCAGCAAGAGATCGCGCAGACGACCGAGCAGTCCAAAATGATTCAGGTACATGCCGTACGACAGGCGGCTGACGATATAGAAGCCGTGCCAGTTCAGGAGTTGCGGCGTCTTTTCCAGCCCGATGCCCCACAACGCCATAGCGCCGAAGATCAGGCCAAGCGAAGTGAAGTTGAACTGCACCTGGTTGATCGCGTACAGGACGATGCCCAGCACAACCATCGCGCCGCAAGTGGCGTAACGGAAGCGGTTGGACTTGATCAACTCGGGATAGAAGACTCCAACCCATGCCAGCAACAGGCCGATTGCCAAGCCGTCAGCGTGTGTCGCCATGGGCAGGTAGAGCTTCTGTCGGAGGTCGGTGATGCTTAACGTCGAGTAATGGATGACGATGGCGCGGTTCATCAGCAGGACCAGCAGGCCGCCAACGGGCACGATCCATAACCGGCGCGGCTTGAGGATCAGTGAGAACAGCGCAATCGAGACAGGCGCGAGGATGTAAAACTGCTCTTCCGTCGAGAGCGACCAGCCGCCGCCGATCTGACAATGGAAATAGTTCGAAAGAAAACAGGCATCGGACCACAGCCCGCTGATGTTCCGGCCCAACAGACCTTCGAAGGCTACGAATCCGACGAAGGCGTAATAGAGAGGCCAGATGCGCAGGCCGCGGCGCAACAGAAAACGGCCAATGCGGATGCCGTTGGCGCGCTTCACCTCTTTCCACAGCTGCGTGCCAATCAGGTAGCCGCTGAGGACAAAGAACAGATCGACGCCCGTCCAGCCCCAAAAGAACATGGGCAGACGCTGCACCCAGTGAACGCCTTCGAATTCGAAGGCGTAATGTCCGCTGAAAACAACCAGGATTGCGATGCTGCGCAGAACATCGAGGGTTGGAACATTGCCCCGGGGCCGTATCCGCAGATCCTGCACGGCTCCGCGGAAGAGATCTGGAACCGAACTCTTACCCATAGTCACCCGTACTGAAGGCCCCTTGCGCTCAATGGCTTACCGCTGGTGTGCCCTGCTTTCGCGTCCGAAGATGCACACGGATTTTACACTAAGGCGGTTTCGCCGGGGTTGACGGTAAAGTCGGACAAGTTGCGGCGCCTATCCTCGCCTTGACACTGCTGGACAAGACCTTTTATTCTTATACTTTGCGCTAGAACGACCCCGCCCATCTGTACCTGCCAGTGTTTCCCGTCAGGAGCTTGGCCTGCGAAACGGTGTCCTCAGACCCGTGTCGCGTTTGTTTGGGCAGGTGCCTGATGCCGGTTCTTGATACCGGATGGTAAAGGGCTTGGACGCTCGTTCCTGGACTAAGGCCGGTGCTGCTATGCTGATTCGTGTTCGGGAATTGGAACTCCAGAAGCTGGAGTTTGACGAGAACTATCAGCCCGGCGCGATCGATTTTGGGCGTGACTTCCGGCAGATCGGGCCCCTGCATAGTGCCGGACGTGCCGAATTGATCGTGGAGCATCGCGGCCATCATCAGGATGTCGAAGATATCCGGCTGGTAGGAAATGTCGAGGCGAACCTGGAGTTCAGTTGTGCCCGCTGCCTCGATCCGGTGCAGCAGGACGTGAACAGAAGCTTCGACCTGATCTATCGGCCGCAAGGCGTGGATCGGCGGCGCGATGAAGTTTCGATTACGGAAGCGGAAACTGAGATCGGCTATTATCAGGGCGAGGGTCTGCTGCTGGAAGACGCGCTACGCGAGCAGGTTCTGCTGTCGACGCCGGTTCGGGCATTATGCCGCGAAGATTGTAAGGGGTTGTGCCCGCACTGCGGTCGCAATCTGAATCTGGAACAATGCAATTGTGAGCAGCATCTGAGCGATCCGCGCTGGGATGCGCTGAACGAAATTAAGAAAAAGCTGCAAAGCTAAGTTCAAGTTTACGGTCGCCAGTTTTGGCGTCCGGTTGAGAGGTTGTCATGCCTAATCCAAAACGGCGCCATTCCAAGGCGCGCACGGCCAAGCGCCGCGCCCACGATCATCTGACGGCGCAGTCGCTGTCCGAATGTCCCAACTGTCACGAGCGCAAGTTGCCTCATCGCGCCTGCCTTAAGTGCGGCTACTACAAGGGGCGCGAGGTGATCGAGATCGAAGAGGCCGCCAGCTAACCCGGCATTTGGGCTCGGGACGATTCCGTACGGCCAGAGCCCCCACATCGTTGCAGTCTGAGCTCCGCAGTACTCGAGGTTTGCAACACAGGCCAAGATGCCTACCATCATTGCTGTTGACGCCATGGGAGCTGATCGCGCGCCCAAGCCCGAAGTGGAAGGCGCCATCCTTGCCGCGCGACACTACGACGTAGAGGTTGTGCTGGTCGGGAAAGAAGAAGTCATCCGCGGAGAGCTCGAGCTCCATCGCTCGTGGCGCAGACTTCCCATCAGCATCGTCAATGCCCGCGAAGTTATCGGCATGCAGGAGAAGGCGGCGCAAGCTGTCCGCGCCAAGCGCGATTCGTCAATGCACGTCGGGCTTCGCATGGTGCGCGACGGCAAGGCGTCTGGGTTTGTTACCGCCGGCAACACAGGCGCGGCCATGGCGACTGCCAAAATGGTGCTAGGCGCTATACCGGGCGTCGATCGTCCGGCGCTGGCCGCTGTCTTTCCTACCGCGCAAGGAACCGCGACCATCCTCATCGATGTGGGCGCCAATGTCGACTCCAAGCCGCAAAACCTGCAGCAATTCGCCATCATGGGCGACGTCTATTTCCGGACTATCTTCGCCGGCCGCTTTCCCAGCGCCGAACACCCTCGCATCGGTTTGCTTTCGATAGGCGAGGAGGAAAGCAAGGGCAACGATCTTACCCGCGAAGCCTACAAACTCATCAAGGAATTACCGATGAACTTTGTTGGCAATGTCGAAGGGCGCGACCTCTACAACGGTAAAGCAGATGTGCTTGTTTGCGACGGCTTTGTCGGTAACGTGGCGCTCAAGATCTCCGAAGGAATGGTTGAAACGGTTCGCTTCCTGCTGAAGCAGTCCTTGCAAGCGACCATCAGCAGCCAGGTGGGATTTCTGCTCTCGCGCAAGGCGTTCGCGGACTTCAAGAAGCGACTTGATTATTCAGAATACGGTGGCGCACCGCTACTTGGGATCAAGGGCGTCTGTATCGTGAGCCACGGCTCCTCCAATTCCAATGCCATCAAGAATGCCATTCGCGTGGCCATGGAATTCGCCAACAGCAAGTTGAACCACACCATCCAGGAGCGGATCGCCGAAGCCAGCAGAAATCTCAATCATAATCACTCGGCCTCTCCGGACGCCGGTGCCCTCGGCACTGGACTGGTTTGAAATAGCTATTAGCGCTTAGTTCTTAACTCTTGGTGTGCTGGATTGATTTGACTGCCTTGAAGTTCCATCAAGCTGTCGGCTGAAAGCCAAAAGCGAAGAGCTGACAACCTTCTACACATAACATGACTGCACACTCTAATCCGACCGCCTTCCTTTTTCCCGGACAAGGTTCTCAATCTGTAGGCATGGGCAAAGAACTTGCCGCTCTCTATCCCGTCGCACGCGAAATTTTTGACGAAGCGGACGCTGCTCTTGGCTATAAGCTTTCGCAACTGTGCTTCGAAGGACCGGAGGAGCAACTGAAGCTCACCGAGATTACCCAGCCGGCGATCTTGACGGTTTCCATAGCTGCGTTTCGTGTGCTGCAGTCCAAGGGAATTACTCCGTTCTACCTTGCGGGACACAGCCTGGGAGAGTATTCCGCACACGTCGCTGCCGGAACGCTGTCGTTTGCCGATGCGGTGCGAACGGTTCGTAATCGTGGAAAGTACATGCAGGAAGCCGTGCCGGTCGGCGTAGGAGCCATGGCCGCGGTGCTGGCGTTGCCCATCGAGAAACTTCAGCAGGTTTGCGAAGAAGCGGCGCAGGGAGAAATCTGTTGTGCGGCTAATCTCAACTCTCCGGATCAGACGGTGATATCGGGCAGCAAAGCTGCGGTGGAACGCGCTGCGGAGTTGGCAAAAAAGGCGGGCGCGAAGCGGGCCATTATGCTTCCTGTGAGCGCACCCTTCCATTGCGGATTGATGCAGCCGGCTCAAGACCGCCTGGCGGATGACCTCGCAGCTCTTCCTTTTTACACGCCTGAAGTGCCTGTAATGTGCAACGTTGATGCCAGCCTGGTGACCACGGCTGAACAAGCGCGCCAGGCGTTGATCCGCCAAGTAACCGGCGCCGTACGGTGGGACAAGTCGATGCGAGCGCTGATCGATCTCGGCATTAATACCTTCGTGGAGGTTGGACCTGGGAAGGTTCTTTGCGGATTGATGAAGCAGATTGATCGTTCACGAACTTGTCTTAACGTCGAAGACGAAGCTTCTCTACAAAAGACTATCAACCACTTTAGTTCCGCTTCACCAAAACCGGATTGATGGTTACTCTCTGATAGAGTAATGACCCAAACCAACGTTACTTCAGGTCTAGATAACTAGAGTAAACAGACTCTATTCGCGGCATAAAGCCACCAAGGTGTTCTCCCTCCTTCAGCAGTAAAATTTACTATATATCCTACTCTGTGGTACTTGCCTACACACGCGATTTATCTTCGCGAACCTAACCATCTCAAAACTAGGACTCACGGGGCTGGTAGGAGAATTGCTCCACTCATTGGCGCAGGACTCAGCTCGGCGATTCATGAATGAAGGATCATGAATCGATAATTTGGTTTACTCTCCGCTGATGCGCTTGCTCCCCGACAAGGTCAGATGCGGAGTTATCTGACGTTTCTGTACAACACTCGCCCCAGGGCTCACTGGCGGCACGGTCGTGGTGTCTCTCAACCACGGTGCGCGTTACGCCGGAGCGAGACCGGGGCTCTTTGTGTCAGAAAGAGGAGGAATGCATGGTACAAAAGACGAACAAAGTGAAGTTATCGGATTTTCGCGTACCGGTTGCAGCCAGTGCTGTACTGCTGCTGATGATCTTCGCTTCCAGCCTAAGCTTTGCCACCAATCCCGACACTCAGTCCTACATCGGCACGGCGTACGGTACGTCCGCTTTTGTGGGGAACACACTTCTGGTAGGTCAGACCGCCCCTGTGACATTGGGGGGAACCTGCGGAACCTCGCAGCAACCGCTAAGCTATTCGGGAAACGCGGCCGGTGTCACCCTGCCACCGCTACTCAGCGGCGGCGTGGCGACTACGAATGTTTCCAGTTCAGCGCAGACAGCGAAAGCCACCGCGTCCACCGCCAACATCAGCATGTTGGGAGGATTGATTACCGCTCAGGCGATCAACGCGGTCAGCACCACCACGATGCAGAGTAACGGCACTTTCCAGGTCAGCGCTACGGGCTCAACCTTCACCAACCTTTCGATCCTGGGGCACGTGTACAACGGCTCTGTGCCGGCGAACACTCGCGTCAACCTTCCCTTGATCGGCTACATCGTTTTGAATGAGCAGACCTCTAACATCTCAAATGCGATGGCGAATCTGACGGTGAACATGCTCCACGTTCACATCACCGTCATCAACATTCTGGGATTGCAGGTCGGAACGGAAATCATCGTCTCCAACGCGAACAGCGGCATGCTCAACGTCTTTGCACCGGCTATCCTGAACGGACAGTCCTTTGGAACCGCGGTGCTGGGCAATCTCTTGTCGTCGGCTCCGACGGCGCCCGTCATCCTTCCCTGCCTGGGAACCAACGGCACGGTGATGACCAACAGCCTCGCTACCCTGAACCTCCCCAGCATCCTTAGCTCGGGAACGGTCACGAACACGGGTGAATCCGATCTCACCAACACCATGTCCAGCGGCAAGACAACCTCGACGGTTCAAGGTCTGAATGTACTCAGCGGACTGGTGAGCGCGAACGTCATCAGCGCACAAGTGAATACCGTCGTCAATAACAACGTGCAGGTATTCGCGATAGGAACCGCCTCGTTTGTGGGCATATCGGTCGCCGGGCATCCGGAGATCACAGACAGCGTGCCCTACAACACCAGCGTTTCTCTGGCTGGCCTGGGCACGCTCTACCTGAAACGAATCGTGAATGGCATACCTCCACAGCACAGTACCGAAGTTCGTGGTGTGGAGTTGGTCATCAACCAGAGCAACAGCTACGGGCTGCCGATCGGTCTCGACGTGATCATTGGTGACGCGTTGATACAAACCGTGCCCGATTCGAATCCATAATGAGCGTCCGGTACCGAGTCTCCTGACGCTCCCTTGCCCAGGCTACGGAAGCCGTTCCATTCGGCGGCCTCTGTAGCCTGTTTCTTTTTGAACGGCTTCCCCCGCGTTTCTCCCTTTGAGGCACGCGGGTTTTTCTTTTGGGTGAACTTCCGCAGCTCATGCGTATAATCGGCAGGTTCATTCTGAAATCAATGGGCGACGGAGACTGAGATGGCTTCAACGACAGCTGCTGCCTCGGAGCAGCAGAAATCGGGCAAGTCTGCACTGGTGATCGGATGTATCGTTTGTCTTCTGATCGGGCTGTTTCTCGGGCACGCCATCACCTATCACTGGATGGGCCACCATCGTCAGGCCCAGACATTCCCCACTTCCTATCAGGCAGTCCTGCTGATCAATGGCGCGGTCTACTACGGCAAGCTGGATGGATTTGGCACCCGCAATCCGGTGCTGACTGATGTGTTCTACATCATGAGCAAAACCGATCCCGAGACTAAACAGGTTACAAACGTGCTGGTCAAGCGCGGCAAAGAACTGCATGGCCCTGACCGCATGTATCTGAACCCGAGTCAGATTGTCTTTGTGGAGCCGGTGGGAACCGATTCAAAAGTGGCTCAACTGATCAACGAAGCGCAACACCAATAGTTCGTGCTTAGCGAAAGTCTTCCAGCATAGGTTGGGAGCTGGGACCTTTCCAAGGCTCGTAGTGTGTCCAGGTGGCGAAAGAGCGGCCATCGACCAGTTCGGCTTGAAACCTAACCCAGATTACGTCTCCAGCCTTGCGGCGTAAGGCAAAAATGCCTTGCATGCTGCCGTCGTCTTCGAACTGAGAGTACATTGGCCGGGTGTGGGCTCCGGATGGGAAGCTGATGTCATCGATGCGCAGCTTCAGGAGCTCTTCACGGGTGTACCCCAGGAGCCGGCAAGCCGCATCATTCACCGAAATATAACGACGAGTCTGGTCGACTTCGACTTTGGCAGGAGGAGAGACCGGGATCATATCTCCTCAGGTTAGATGACGTAGACCCCAGTTTCGTCGCCGGCTGACAGCGCGGATGACTAGAAGCCGTAATTCAGTTGCCGAAGGCCCTCTTTGTAAGCGTCGCGCGCCTTGCGTGCCTGCTTCTCCGCATCCTGGACGCTGAAGTCGGCTTTGTCCCAGCGTTCCATCGCGGTTTCGGAGTGGTCGGGCGTGGCCAGAGATTCTTCGGCCCGGATTGCGGCGACCCACTGGTCAACCGCCTGTTTGTAAGTGGCTTGCAACTGATCGAGGCTTTCTTTGGTCATAAAGGTGGGATGGTAGAGGAGCAGGTTGGCACGGTCAATCGTTCGACTGCAGGTTTCACCGAAATTTAACCGCGCGCCGGTCTACGGCTTATCACTAGCCGCAATGTCACTTGGCGTTAATATCGAACTATGCGGAAACTCCGGGTAGGCGTCCTGTTCGGCGGACGCAGTGGCGAGCACGAGGTATCGCTGTTGTCAGCGGCATCGGTCCTGAACGCTATCGATAAGACCAAGTACGAAGTAGTCCCAATCGGCATCACCAAAGAAGGCCGCTGGGTGACGTCAGCCCACGCAGAACGCCTGCTCAAAGGAACGTCCGCAGAGGCTCCGGAAGCACGACATCTCCGGGCAGGCGATCCGGAGACGACCTCGGCAGCTGCCGTGCTGGCCCGCGGTGAGGGCGTGATTGTCCCTCCGATGCCGGGCGAGAACCACTCCTCGCTGATGCCCTTCGAGACCGACGCGCGAGACTTGCGTGCTGCCGTCAATCCCGTGGATGTCGACATCATCTTCCCTGTCCTTCACGGAACCTTTGGCGAAGATGGCACGATACAGGGATTGCTGGAGTTGGCCGACATTGCGTATGTCGGCGCGGGAGTGCTCGGCTCGGCGGCTGGAATGGACAAGGACGTAATGAAGCGGCTCTTCCGCGACGCCGGGCTGCCGATCGTGAAGCACGTCACCATTCTGCGCAGCGCCTGGCGAGAACAGCCAAAGAAGGCGAGGAAGCTGATTGAGGAGAAGCTGAAGTACCCGGTATTTGTGAAGCCGGCGAATCTCGGCTCGTCCGTCGGAATCAGCAAGGTTCACGATGCCGGCGAATTACCGGCCGCAATGGACGAGGCCGCGCGTTTCGATCGCAAGCTGGTGATTGAGGAAGGCGTGGGCGGCAAAAAGGCTAAAGCCCGTGAGATCGAGTGCTCGGTTTTGGGCAACGACAAGCCGATTGCCTCAATTGCAGGCGAAGTTGTGCCGATCAAAGAGTTCTATGATTACAATGCGAAATATCTCGATGAGGGTTCCGAGCTCATCATCCCGACGAAAGTGGCCAAAGCCAAGATGAAGGAAATTCAGCGGCTGGCAGTGACGGCATTTCAGGCTGTCGAGTGCTCCGGACTGGCGCGCGTCGACTTCCTCATGGATCCTCGCAGCCAGAAGATGTACGTCAACGAGATCAACACGCTGCCCGGTTTCACCTCGATCAGTATGTATCCGAAGCTGTGGGCGGCCTCCGGTATTCCGTACGCCGAGTTGATCGACCGTCTCATTCAGCTGGGCCTTGAGCGCCACGCGGAGAAGAAAGAGAATCGCTACGCCCGTTGAGCAGCCGGAAGCTTTGTGCCGCTATAATGGCCCGACGCAAACGGCTTGGGCCGGACGGTCCACGTGCTTTCCCCAGCCGCCAAGCCAATCCGCGATAATCGACTCTGGGACATGTTTCACCGCGCCAGCCCGTTGAGATGCCAAATCTGAATTCCAAGTCCAGCACAGAGACCAAGACTGAATATCGGCCTGCGCCGAAACCTTCTCGCCTGGAAGAGCGATCGTTCCTGCTGCTTTCCGTGCTGGCCCTTGCTTACGCATTTGTCTGCGGATTGCATACAATTGCTGATCCTGACCTGTTTTGGCAGTTGGCTACAGGACGCTGGGTGGCGCAACATCATCAGGTCTTCTCGACGGACGTTTTCTCTTACACCGCAGCCGGAAATCCGTGGGTTTATCCCGTCGGCTCGGGGCTGCTGTTCTACTGGTCCTACCTTGTAGGCGGTTACAGTTTGTTGTCCTGGATCGGCGTCACCGCCAGCGTGGTTGCGGTTGCGTTGCTGCTCCGGCGTGGCTCGGCCATAACAGCTGCCATTACTATTTTCGTTGTTCCGCTCATCGCCAAGCGAACCGCTCCCCGAGCGGAAATGTTCACGGTTGTTCTGTTTGCAGCGTATCTGTCCCTGCTGTGGGAGAACTATCGCACTGGCCGCGCGCGCCTCTGGCTTCTCCCCATACTTATGCTGGCGTGGGTCAATCTTCATCTAGGCTTCGTTTCAGGCCTCGGGCTCATCGCGGCATTCGTCGGGATAGATGTGCTCCAGATGTTCCGGCCCGGTGACCGTCGCAGCGAAGCAATACAGCGACTTAAGCGCGCTTGTCCCTGGTTCATCGCTACTGCTGCAGTCACCGTTGCCAACCCGTGGGGCTGGAACATCTATTCCGCTCTGATTCGTCAGAACCGCGCTATGGCGGAGCATTCTGCATGGATTGCCGAGTGGGGCCGGCTACCGCTGAGCTGGTCCATGCTGTTTCATGGCCTGACATTGTCCTCTGGTGGATCGATTTATGTCCTGCTCCTCCTCGCTGCTGTTGCTGTTGTGCTGGGCCTTTCACAGCGGGAGATCGGGGCGGCCATTCTTCTGATCTGCTCCGCCTATGCCACCATGCAACATCTGCGGATGGAAGCGCTCACCGCGATCGTTCTGACGATTGTCGGTGGCTCGATTCTGACGACAGCGCTGCGCCAAGCCGCGGCGCATCTCAGCAGTGAGCGGACGCGCACTGTTCTTGCTGTTTCCGCCACTGCCGCCGTCGCCGCGCTGGTGGTGATATGGTCGGCGAATGTCTTCAAGTTCGACGAGATGGCGCTGTCATCCTATGGTGTCGGGCTGAGCTGGTGGCTCCCAAACGCCGCGGCTGAGTTCATCCAGCAGAACAACGTTCCCGCGGAGATCTTTAACACTTACAACGAAGGCGGATTCGTGACCTGGGCGCTAGGCCCGAAGTACCGCGATTACTTCGACGGCCGGGCTATACCGTTTGGACGAGGAGCGTTCCTGCGTCAAGGTGAGTTGGCGAGTGCTAATGCTGACTCGGCGACATGGGATGCAGAGGTCAGCCGCTACAACATCAACACCATTCTGCTGCCTCTTAATCGCTTCGAGTCAGAACTGGATGTACTCCGGAATTACTGCAGCAGTACAAAGTGGAGACCGGTATATCTGGACGAAGTTTCTGGCGTCTTCGTGCGTCGCACGCCGCAGAATGAGGCGCTGATTCGGAGCTTTGACGTTAACTGCGCTACCGCTCCCCTGCCCCGACAAATCCCTGTTGGTCCGGCTATGACTCGATTCAATCAGTGGGCGAATGCCGGCATCATTCTGGCTGCGCTGGGGCGAAACTACGAAGCGCTGGCCGCCGTCGACAAGGCCGACCAAATCGTTCCGGACTCGAGCTTCGTGCCCTGGCTGCGCGGCAATATCTACTACCTGACAGGCCGGCTCTCCGAATCCGAAGGTCAATACCAGCTTGCCGTCTCGCGGAATCCCGACGTGCCACTTTTCTGGTTTTCGCTGGCGGCCGTCTACAAGCATCAAGGGAGAATTCCGGAGACGATCCAGGCTCAGCAAAAAGCCATTTCGCTGTCGACCCTGCCCAAGCCGTCGGAGTTACTGAAGCTGGCCAGGCTTTATCTCGACACTCATCAGCCTGAGAAGGCGATTGAGACATTCTCGCAAGCCGAGAGTACGGCGTCTCCAGAACTGCTCACAGGTCCAGCGGAACACAATGTGAAGTTCCAGGTGGATCAGGGCCAGGCTGCTGCCTGGAAGGCCCTCGGAGACTCCAAACGGGCCGCAGAATTCGACCAGAAAGCAGTGCAGGACCTGCTTGAACAAAACCAGGCGTCGCCGCCGGCGCAATAACCTCAACGCATCCAGCAACTTCTGGCGACGCCGGCAACCATGCGGATTTTGTTGCCGCGAAGCTAACCCTTTTCAACCACCTTCGTCTATCTCAACAAGCAGGGAGCGATGCTCATGAGGGGCATGCGGGACGTTCCACTCCGCTAGATCGCATGCCCCGGGCACCGCACTCGTGCCCTCCTTATCTCCTCATTCGCAACGGAACTTACAGAAGCTCCTTCTCGTACCATAAAGAGAAGGAGCTCTGTGAGTATGAAGCCGCTAGTCCTCCTGTTCTGCCTAACTGCATTCAGCCTCGCCGCTCACGCGGATGAGTGGAATAAGTCCTATCAGGTCGGCACCAGCCCAACGCTGCACGTCGACACCAACGATGCTTCCATTGAGGTCTCGCGCGGCGTCAGCAACACCATCAACGCGCACATCGTTGCCGATGGCGTTTCGATTGGAAATACAGGGGTCCGGGTTACAGAGCACCAGGAAGGCGACAAGGTAGAGCTTCAGGTGCGTGTTCCCAATCAATGGGGCTTCCATCTCAACATGCATCGAGGCGTGCGGGTAGAGATCCAGGTGCCGCCGCAGTCTACGCTTGATCTTCATTCCGGTGATGGACACATCTCGGTAAACGGCGTTGCCGGCCAGGCTCGGCTCGACACTGGAGACGGCCATATCGACGTGCAGGACTTCAACGGCTCCATTCACGGGCACACGGGCGACGGACACATGAGCGTCGACGGCGTGTTCACCGATCTCGACCTTCGCACCGGCGACGGCCACATCGATCTAACGGTGCGTCCGGGATCGAAGATGGCTAACGGCTGGCTGATTCACACCAGCGATGGTCGAGTCGAAGCCAAGCTGCCGCAGGATTTGGCGGCGGAAATCTACGCCCACACCGGCGATGGCAAGATTCAGCTCGACCTGCCAGTGACGGTGAATGGCTCGATTGAGAGCACGCGGATTCGCGGCAAGCTGAATGGCGGTGGCCCACTTCTTGAAATCACCACGGGCGACGGCGGGATTCACATCTTTAAGTACTGAACGTGAATTAGTGCGAACGCGCATACGGACCGGGCGAATCCGGTCCGTACTTGTTTGTGCACCGAAATCTGAACTTAGCGGCGAAAGGGCTTGGTCAACGGCCCTACACGGCTCTTAGCTTTATCGGCCCAATCGGATCCTTTGTCGATCCAGTCGCTCGCCTGATCGCCCAAATCTTCCATCGCGTCGCGCGCGTCTTCATATTTGCGGCGAAGAGTCTTGCGCATTTGTTTGCCGGTCTTTGGAGCCACCAGCAGCGCTGTCAACGCGCCGATTGCCAGACCGACGAAGAGCAACGTCAATCCCAGACTTGCATTGCTATCCGAAGAACGATATTCGCCTTCACCTGCATATTCCCTGTTGTTTTCCCTCATCGACTCAATCCTCCGTGCTTGAAATGGTAGCGCGACATCGCGCTGCAGGCACTATGACTTCCGGCGGCATGGCCGCGTCGAACATAAAAACTGTGCGTTCTATAGTTAGACGCAAGAGGGCGTCCCTTGTTGCCCTATGTCGAGCGTACTTTGGATTTCGTGTAAGCCTCTTGATCGCTACGTCTTAGCCACCAGAACCGGCCTCGCCTTGCGAGCTCCGGATTTTGTTTGCTTCTTCGACGGCGGCTTGGCTGCCACCCGTCCCGCCGGACGTTCCTGCAGCAGGAGCTCTGTTGCCTGAACGCGCGCGTCGGCACGGAACCATCGCTGCACCACGCCATGTTTCAGGAAGTTGGCGATGGCCAGTAGGCTCATCCCTTGGTGATGCACCATCCACGAGCGTACCAGGGCAAAACGCTGGCGACGCGAAGGACGAACATCAGCCGTAAAGTCCGCCGCTTCGTAATATCCGTACGCGCCGAACCAGCCTTTCTTCGTCATCCAGCGCAGATTGCTGATCGCCTCGGGAGGATCGATTCCGACTGCCAGCATGGTCGCGTACGGTGCAACCACCAGGCGCTCCTCATCCTGCTGCAGCGCAAGTTGCGGAACGCCAAAGGCGCGATAGCCATAAGCGCCGTTGTCTTCCACTTTGGCGAAAGCGCACTCGGAGATTCCCCACGGAATGCCTTTGTCGTCCGCGTACATCTGCTGCGCGAACACCGAAGCTTCCTTGCTATTCTCCAGCATGGTTTCGGGATACGAGCGCATCCACAGCTGCGGCATCAAGTATTCGAACATGGTGCCGGTCCAGGAAATCAGCACCGGACGTCCTTCTACCACAACGTGGGAGCGGCTCATCTGGAACCAGCTCTCCTGCGGGATATCGCCTTTCGCTACAGAAATGAACGCCGCGATACGCGCCTCCGACGCCAGCAAGTCGTAGCAGGCGGCGTGGACCTTCCTGGCCTCCACGTCGTAGCCGATCGACAGCAGCTTGCGCCGGCGATCCAGCAGGAAGGCGAAGTCCATGTCGCGGTAGAGCTGGTCGCACTGCGCTGCCATGGTGCGCAGCTGTTCGATCAGACGCAGGCTGTTCAGCCGCGCCGCCGGAAGCTTCGTCAGCAACGCCTGACGGAGCTCACGGTTGTCCATGCCAAGGCTGATGCTGACTTCAAGCTTGATTCGCAGTTGCTCGATGCATTCGGGCATCTGCGCTAAGGCGAAGGAGTCGCAATTCATCAGCGAACTCAGGGTAGCGTCGGCTCGAAGCGCTGCAAATTCCGGCAGCAGCCACGGCATGTAGTCGTGGATGGTCTGTCGAACCTGCTGAATGAGTCCGGTAGTCTGCTCACGAAACCAGTTTGCGTCCGCGACACGCTCGACTGTTTGCTCAACGGCTGGAATTTCGATCGAGGACAATAGGCGATCCAGCCATTGCAAACCGTTTTCCTTCTCGAACGCTCGCGCCAGCTTAGGCGAAACCACTTCCAGATCGGCGAGCGCACCCAGATGGTCGGCGTACCCGTCCAGTAGCGCCGGGTTCAGGAGCGGACTATTCAACAGCTCAAGGCATCCGCCCTTCAAAGTGATGAACGAGGCCGCCAGGTTGCCGCTATCCACGGTGGAAACAAATCGCGGACGATCAGCTTCCAGCGTGCGCGTGTCGTACCAGTTGTAGAGGTGTCCGTGATCCTTCGCCAGACGCGCCACAGTATCGAGCGTTCGAAGGTTCTGTTGCACGAATTCCGGCGTGGTAAGGTAGCCGAATTCCACGGCCACCTGTCGTGCATTGAAGAGGAAGCCCAGGTTCGTCGGCGACAAACGCGCGGCGATACGCGGCGGCTCTTCCTGCACGTTATCGGGAATCAGCCAGTTATGTTCAGCAGTGCTGAACGTGGCGTAGTAGCGCCAGATGTACAACGCGGCGCGGCGCAGGAATCGCTGATCCTGGAGGGTGACATGCTTCTGCGCCGGACGTGGCGGACGGTTCAGCCACGCGCTCATCGGCTTGCTGAACGCCCACAGCAGCAGAATCGGCAAAGCATCGTAGATCGCATGACGATGCGAGAAGTACACGATCGCGCCCACGATCAACGCCATGACAGGCGTCCAGTTCAGCAGCACATCGACGAAGGTACTCTTGCCGCCGCCCATCTCAGCCTCAGCGGCGGTTTCCCATTGCAGCAGCCGCTGGCGCGAAACCAGGCGTCGATAATAGGTCCGAAAGACGGCGTCGGCGGAGATCAACGTCTGATGGGCCAAGAATGTAAGTGTCAGGAAGACGCTGACCATCGCCTTGCCCAGCGATGTGGCGGCGTCACCGATGGGACGAAACGCCCCAGCGGCCAGCGATCGGACGACGGAAAACGCGAACTGGAACCACGGCGGCACAAACAGAATTGCGATGGTCACCAGCGTCCAGTAGAGCGGTTTGCCGGGCAGAGTCGTCCATCCCAGAACGAAGAGCAGGAAGATGCCGGGCTCGACCAGGCTGCGGCGCAGGTTGTCGACGATCTTCCAGCGCGACAGGAACGAAATCGGATTGGGCACGCGCCGCCCAGTCTCATCCGGGACACGCGAAAAAAGCCAGCTCACGATCTGCCAGTCGCCGCGCACCCAGCGATGCTTGCGGCGATTGTAGGCGCTGTAGTGCGACGGATAGTCGTCGATGACCTCGACGTCGCTGACCAATCCGGCGCGTGCGTAGGCGCCTTCGATCAGGTCGTGGCTGAGCAGTGCGTTGCGCGGGAAGCGATGCTCGAGCACCCGGCTCAACGTCTCGACCTCGTAAATCCCTTTGCCGGTAAAAATGCCCTCGCCCTTAAGATCCTGATAAACATCGGAAGTCGCGCGCGTGTAAATATCGAAGCCGGTCTGTCCGGAGTAGATGCTCGCCAGCCGAGACTGTGACGCGCTTTGGACGCTGATGCCGACGCGCGGCTGCAGAATGCCATACCCGGCAACCACGATGTTGTCGTGAGGGTCGACGATGGCCTGGTTCAGCGGATGAGCCATCGCCCCGACCAGCCGATGGGCCGTGCCGCGGGGCAGTTCGGTGTCGCTGTCGAGGGTGAGCACGAAGCGCACCTCCGGCAGCAACGTTACGTCGCCAATCTTCACCGGGAAGCTGTCGTACTTACCGTTGATCAGGCGATTGAAGTCGAGCAACTTGCCACGTTTGCGCTCCCAACCCATCCAGACGCCTTCGCGCGGGTTGTAGATACGGTGCCGATGGAACAGGAAGAACTTGCCACGCTGCTGGCCAGCGTATTTTTCATTCAGTTCTCGGATCAATCCGGCGCCCAGTTCCACCAGCGGATCGTCCTCGTTCGGGCTCTCCGCCGAATCCGGCATATCCGTCAACAGGGCATAGTGAAGATTGCGGCTGGTGTTCCCCAAATATCGGATCTCCAGGTCCTCGACCAGGCGCCTCACCTGCTTCTCATTCAGAAGCAGCGTCGGAACCACGACCATCGTCACGCAATCGGCGGGAATGCCTTCGGAGAAATCCAGCTTCGGCAGAATGCGCGGGGGCAGAAGCGCAGTGGTGAGATAGTTCATCACCTCGACGGCGCTCTGGCTTGCCGGCAGCAGCAGAAGAATAATGGCGAAGATTCGACCAAGAAATGAGTTGAAGGCGTTGAATGCCGGCGTCATGATCGCGATCACGATCAACAACGTCAACAGCTCAACCCCGCCAAGATAAAACTCGTCGGGATGCCGGCGCAGGAATTCCTGGACGCGCTCGCCCAACGGCAAACGCACGCCCGCGCGCGCGCGCATTTGCTTCGCGCCTTCGCCAATCAGGTAATAGCCGACGTGCGACTTTCGCCAGGCCAAGCGTGGATCCGCCGGAGGATTACTGACCGACTCGAGTGCCAGATCAATCGCCTGCTGCGCGATCTCCAGCTCAGAGCAGTCCGAATGTTCGGCATAATGCGCGACAGTGTGGCGATAAAGCTCGCGACTCTGGAAATCGGAGCGCGCGTACGCCCTGGCAGGATCTAGCGCGAGCACCGGCTCAAAGACGATCAGCGGCTCCAGCAGTTCCCGCCAAGGAGCTTCCGAGGACTCGCGCATACTGGCCATCAAGTCGCTGATCCGTCGCGGCTGCTCAGGCTTCTTGATGATTTCCTTGCCACGCGTGACGAACTCCTCAAGCACCACCAGCTTCAGCGCAGGAGGCAACAACGAAAGTTCCGCCATGTTGAGGCCGGTGACCGTCTGGAATGCCTTCAGATAGGCAGCAAACGCGGCATCGGAGTAGCGATACTCGACCGCCCGGAGAAAGTCCTGCGCGATGGCCAGAACACGTGGCATGAGCACCTTGTCGGGCGTCCGCACATGCGGAACGCGTCGCAGCGAACTGACCGATTGCTGAACCTCGGTCTGGGTGGCCCGCACCAGGCGAACGTTGTCGTGCATCCACTGAAGGTCTTCGGGAAGTTGCTCGTCGGGTCCGAGCTGAAAATCGACTTCAGACAGCAGCGGCTCCAGGCTTCGGTTCAGGGCAGCCCAGCGCTCGGCGAAATGCCCCGATTCCTTTGTCGTCGGCAACCAGACAATGGCGTGCGCCCACTGACGAGCGCCTTCCGTCAGCGCGCTCTCGCGTTGCGGCGAGCCCGCCGGAATCGGCTCCAGCCGTTCGGCCATCTCTACCAGCACGTCTCTGTGATTGGCACCCGTCATTGATTTATCGATAACTCGCTGCCTGCAATTCAAACATCTCGGCGTATTGGCCACCTAAGGCCATCAATTGCTCGTGACTGCCGTCCTCTGCAATCTGGCCTTCGGCCAGAACCACAATCCTGTCCGCCATCCGCACCGTCGAGAAACGATGAGAG
This sequence comes from Verrucomicrobiia bacterium, assembly GCA_035482295.1. Classification (GTDB taxonomy): domain Bacteria; phylum Acidobacteriota; class Terriglobia; order Terriglobales; family Acidobacteriaceae; genus Bog-257. The sequence goes on along the minus strand of DATHQX010000061.1, from coordinate 11,314 downwards.
ATGAACAACGCCATCTTGCCGCCGGTCAGCTCGGCAAAGCGCTCGAACACTTCGAACTCACTGCGCGCGTCCAACGCAGCCGTTGGTTCGTCGAGAATCAGCAACTGCGCGTCCCGCAGATAGGCCCGCGCCAGGGCCAGCTTCTGCCACTCGCCGCCGGAGAGATCGACTCCGTTCTCGAAGCGCCGCCCCAGCATCTGATCGTAACGATTCGGCAGCTTAGCAATCACTTCGTCCGCCAGGCTCTTGTGTGCCGCCGAGGCAATTTCTTCCTTGTTCCCAATCTCTTCGATGCGCCCAACCGCTACATTCTCATGAGCGGTCATCTCATACCGCATAAAATCCTGAAAAATTACTCCGATTTCCTTGTACAAGTCCTCCAGGCTGTACTCGCGGAGATCAATTCCATCGAGCAGGACCTGTCCCTCGGTTGGATCGTAGAGCCGTGTAATCAGCTTGACGATGGTCGTCTTGCCCTGGCCGTTCTCGCCGATCAGGGCCACGCGCTCGCCAGTGTGCAGAGTGAAATCCAGGTTCTTCAGGATTAGACGCGAACTGCCGGGATAGGCAAAACTCACGTTGCGGAATTCGAAACCGCGACGAATAGGCTTGGGCGCCGGCAGCGCGTTGGGTTTCGACTTGATCGTCGGTTGCATCTCGAAAAATGCCAGCAGGTCGGTCAGGAACAACGCCTGATCGGCCACACCCGACAAGGTCGAGAAAATCATCTGGATGTTGGTGCTGGCCTGAAGAATGGCGCCCGCCAGGAAGTACAGCGTGCCGATCGAGAGCGCGCCGGTCACCGTCCGCCAGATCACGTAGACATAAGCAGCGTAGTAGCCCATCGAGCCGATGATCGAGAGCAGCGCGCCGGCCACCAGCTTGCGCTTCGAGAGCGCAACATTCTCCTCGTAGACCTCGTCCGACAGCCGGGTAAAGCGCTCGGTAAGGAACTTACTCAGCCCGAAGAGCTTGAGTTCTTTGGCGGCCTCTTTGCTCCCACCCAGAATTCTCAGGTAGTCGAGCTGACGGCGCACCGGGGTCTGTCGAAAATTCTTGGCATAACCCAGGAAGGCGAAATGGCTCTCGCCTAAGAACGCCGGAATAACGCCCGCGATCAGCAACAACAGCAGCCAAGGAGAGAAGTAGATGATGGAGATCGACAGCGTAATGGTCGTGATGACCTGCTGCACCAGCCGGCCCAGCATCTGGATCATCGCCAGCCGATCGGTGGCCTGCACCCGGGCGCGCTCCAGACGGTCGTAGAAGACCGGGTCTTCGTAGGCGAGAACATCCAACTCGGCCGCATGCTTCATCACCTGGATGCTGACGTAGCGCGTGTATTTGTCGGCCAGCAGCGAATCCAGATAATCGATGGTCCGGGTAAGAACGTTGCCGGCGACGGCGATGACGAATTCTGCCACCACCAGCCACCACAGCCTGGTTGGGATCGGCTGATGCTTGGTGACGACCTGAACAATGACGTCGATGATCAGCTTGCTGACGTACAGCAAACCGACGGGCTGCAAGGCCATGAGCAGGCGGAAGACGAACCCCAGCACCACCACGATCGGTCCGGAGTCCCAAACGATCTTGAGCACGGGCGGCAGATTGCGCATCGCCGACATGCGCTCCTGCCAGGCACTGGTCATGGATTTCTGTCCGTCAGTCATGGATGAGCATGGCGCCCTGATCCGCCAAATAGCCCAAAGTTCTATTATTCAACGATTTGGGTCCTACGAGAAGCGAGGTTGTCTTACTGAGAGATGCGGAAACCGGAACACTAGTTTTATCGCCTGCCGACCGCCAATGATTAATCCTGTCCCAACCAGGCTTCGACTGCTGCGATCTGGGTCGTCCCCGGCAGCGTACCGCTGTAATGTCACAGACTTAGAAGCACGCTTGCGATAAACTTTGGGCTCGCAACACCCGGAGGCTCGGTTATGTACCGCGTCATTTTGTCCTTCTTTCTCATTGCTTCGCTCGTTGTTATTTTTGGCGCCACCCTTTTGGCGCAAGACGACGCTAACAGCGCCTCGGCGACCTGTAACTTCGACGAGGACAAGCAACTGGTGGTGCAGTATCAGCACGTCGCTGTCAATTTGAAGAAGCCGGTGAACGGACAAGTGCCCTTCGGTAAGGTCTGGGCTCCGGGCGGTAAAGCCATGGTCCTGTTCACGAACACCCCAATCCAGATCGGCTCAAGAACGCTGCCGATCGGCGCCTACAACCTTTACGTGATTCCAAATTCGAAGCAATGGACGCTGGTTGTTACCAAGGGCACCGACGTGGGCGCTTCCTACAGCGAGCAGGATGACCTCATACGCGTTACAACGGAAGCCGGCGAATTGCCCAGCCCCGAGTCGAATTTAACGGTTTCCTTCGCCCACGTTGCGCCGCAGCAGTGCAATATCCGTATCGACTTGGACAAGTACGGACACTTCGCCCCGATTCAGCAGCGGTAGCGATTGCAATAGCGAGGTCTTAGTCGGCGAAGACTGGAACTTCTTCTTCGCGCTTGGCAGTCTTCTTGCGCCAGGGCATGTGATTGACGACCCAATCCTTCGCCTTATCCATGTACAGGTAAACGACCGGCGTGGTGTACAGCGTCAGGGCTTGGCTGACGACGAGGCCGCCGACGATGGCGATTCCCAGCGGGCGCCGGATCTCGCCGCCCACACCCTGGCCGATCGCCAGAGGCAGAGCGCCTAGCATTGCGGCGGCGGTCGTCATCATGATCGGGCGGAAGCGAATCAGACCAGCCTCATAAATCGCTTCTTCCGCGTTCTTACCCGTCCGTTCCACTTCGAGCGCGAAGTCAATCATCATGATGGCGTTTTTCTTGACGATACCGATCAGCAGGATGATGCCAATCAATCCGATGACATCAAGCTGCATGTGGAATAGCATCAGCGCCAGGATCGCGCCGGTGCCGGCCGAAGGCAGCGTAGACAAAATCGTGATGGGGTGAATGTAGCTCTCGTAAAGCATGCCCAGCACGATGTACACGGCCACCAGCGCTGCCAGAATCAGCATGGGCTCGGAGGACAGCGAGTCCTGGAAAGCAGCCGCGGTTCCCTGGAAGCTACCGTGAATACTGTTGGGCATCCGCATCTCGGCTTCAGCCTGATCGATGGCTCGGGTGGCCGTTCCCAGGTCGCCTCCGGGAGCCAAATTGAACGAGAGCGTGACGGCCGGAAACTGTCCCTGGTGGTTCACCGACAGAGAAGTCGTGGACGGCTCGAAATGCGCGAAGGTCGATAACGGTACCTGCGCTCCGTTCTGGGTGATCACATAGACGCTATTCAGCGCGTCCGGCGTACGTTGATACTGGGGAGCCACCTCCATCACGACGTGATACTGGTTCAACGTCTGATAGATGGTCGATATCTCCTCCTGACCAAAGGCGTCATACAACACTGCATCGATCTCCTGCGGGGTTACGCCTAGGCGCGCTGCCGTCGCGCGATCGATCACCACGTTTTCTTCCAAACCGCTGATCTGCTGATCACTGTTGATATCTTTCAGCTGCGGAATCTTCCGCAGTTGAGCGAGCAGTTTCGGCGCCCACTCGTACAACTCGTCCAAGTCTTCACCAGACAAGGTGTACTGGTACTGCGCGTTCGACATGCGTCCGCCGATTTGCAGGTCCTGAACCGACTGCAGGAAGAGCGTTGCGCCCGGAATGTGCGAGGTCTTGGGACGAAGGCGCGCGATCACTTCGTCAGCGCTGATTTTTCTCTGGGCCAGTGGCTTCAGCACCACGAACATGCGACCCTGATTTTGCGCACCGTTGCCGCCCACAAAGGCCAATACGCTCTCCACCCCAGGATCTTGCTTGACGATGCGGATGAACTCGTCAGTCTTGACCTTCATCGCCTCGAACGACAGGTCCTGATCGCCCATCACCATGCCGCCAAGGCGTCCGGTGTCCTGCTGTGGAAAGAAGCCTTTGGGAACGATGACGTACAGGGCAATGTTCACAAAGACCATGATGATCGCGACCGCCAGAATCAAGCGGCGATGGCGCAGCACCCAACCCAGCGAAACTTTGTAGCCGTGGGTGAGGTGATAGAAACCGCGCTCGCTCATCCGGTACAACCTGCCGTGGCTGCCGGAATCGTGCGGCTTCAGGAAGCGCGCGCAGAGCATGGGCGTCGTAGTCAGAGACACTACGAGCGAAACGGCGATGGCAGCGCTGAGGGTCACCGCAAATTCGTGGAAGAGCCGGCCGACAATGCCGCCCATCAGCAGGATGGGGATAAACACCGCGATCAGCGACGTGCTCATGGAGACGACGGTGAACCCGATCTCGCGGGCGCCAACCAGCGCCGCCTGATACGGCTGCATGCCGCCTTCCACATGACGCATCACGTTTTCCAGCACCACGATGGCATCGTCAACCACGAATCCCGTCGAAATGGTCAGCGCCATCAGCGACAGGTTATTCAGCGAGTAGCCGCACAGGTACATCACGCCGAAGGTGCCGACGATGGCCAAGGGCACGGCGACACTGGGAATCAAGGTGGCGCGGATCTCGCGCAGGAAGACAAAGACCACCAGCACGACCAGAACCACCGAGATAATCAAGGTGCGCTGCACGTCGGCAACCGACGCGCGCACCGTCGTGGTGCGATCAAGGCCGATCTCCAGGTCGATCGCCGGAGGCAAAGAAGCTTTCAGGAAGGGCAGTGCGGCGATGACGCGATCCGCCGTGGCGATGATATTCGCGCCGGGCTGCCGGAAGATCACGATCAGCACGCTGGGTTTGCCGTTAAAGCTGCCGGCGTTATTGACGTTGGAGTACGAATCCTCAACCGTGGCTACGTCACTCAACCGAACTGGCGCGCCATTGCGGTACGCGACGACCAGGCCCTTGTAGTCCTTGGCCTTCATCAGCTGATCGTTCGCCCGGATCACCCACGTCTTCTGGCCGTCGTCGAGAGCTCCCTTGGCTTGATTGGCATTCTGCGCCGCAATCGCGTTGCGCACGGCCTCCAAGCCGAGATTCATCTGGTTCAGCGCTTGCGGGTTGGCTTCGATACGTACGGCAGGCTGCGACGATCCCCAGACGAAGACCTGTCCCACGCCTTCCACCTGCGACAGCTTCTGGCCCATGATGGAGTCGGCGACGTCATACATCTGGTCCTGCGTCATGGCCTGTGACGTCATCTCGAGAATGATGACGGGCGAATCAGCTGGATTGATCTTGCGATAGGTCGGGTTGCTGGGCAGGTCGGCGGGCAGATATCCGCGCGCCGCATTGATGGCTGCCTGCACGTCGCGAGCGGCGGCATCGATGTTGCGGTTCAGGTCGAACTGCATGGTGATGCCGGTCGACCCCAACTGGCTCGACGATGTCATCTGATTGATACCGGCGATACGGCCGAACTGGCGTTCCAGCGGAGTCGCAACCGCCGAGGCCATTGTCTCCGGGCTCGCGCCGGGCAGAGATGCGCCGACGGAGATCACGGGAAAATCGATTTGCGGCAGCGGCGCCACTGGCAGCTGCGTATAGGCCAACGCCCCTGCGAGAAGCAGGGCAAGGGTAAGCAGCGTAGTCGCTACCGGCCGTTCAATCGCTGGGGCGGAGATGTTCATAAAACAGTTGCCAGTGGTCAGTTGTCAGTGGCCGGCACGTCGCAGCTGGTGGAGAGTTTTTCTCTGGCCACTAGCCGCTGACGACTAGCCACTTAAAATCAGTCTCCCGTCGCCTCCACCGGCTTCGGCACGCGCATGTTACGCATGGCCGAGGCCAGGCGGTCGAACCAGAGGTAAACCACCGGCGTCGTGTACAGCGTCAGCACCTGGCTGAACAGCAATCCGCCGATGATCGTAATACCCAGCGGCCGGCGCAGCTCGGAACCGGTTCCCGATCCCAGCGCCAGCGGTACCGCACCAAACAATGCAGCAAACGTCGTCATCATGATGGGACGAAAGCGCAGCAAGCAGGCTTCATAAATCGCCTCGACCGGCGGCTTGCCCTCCTTGCGCTCAGCTTCCAGCGCGAAGTCGATCATCATGATGGCGTTCTTCTTCACGATACCGATCAGCAGGATGATGCCGATCAGCGCCATGACGCTCAAGTCCATGTGGAAGAGCGTCAGCGCAAGAATGGCGCCTACTCCTGCGGAAGGCAGCGTCGACAGAATCGTGATGGGGTGAATGTAACTTTCGTATAGAACCCCCAGCACGATGTAGACCGTGACAATGGCAGCCAGAATCAGCCAGCCTTCATTGTCGAGCGAAGCCTGAAACGCGCGCGCTGTGCCCTGAAACGCGAGTTGAATACTGGGCGGGAGGTTGACATCAGAAGCGGCCTGTTGAATCGCCTTGACGGCATCGCCCAACGACGCGCCGTTACCCAGGTTGAACGAAATCGTTACGGCCGGGAACTGTCCCTGGTGATTGATAGTCAGCGGACCGGTCGTCGTCTCCCAGTGCGCAATCGCGCTGAGCGGCACCTGTTGCGCCGTCGCTGCCATGACATTCGTCGTCGTGGAGGCGCCCGCAGGCTGGCTGCCGAGCATCGGTGTCGCCGGACTCTGCCCGCCACCCGCTGGGACGTAGATGTCCTTCAGCGAATCCGGATCGGCGCTGAACTTCGGATCGACTTCCAGCACGACGTGATACTGGTTGAGCTGGGTGAACATGATCGACACCAGCCGCTGACCGAATGCGTCATACAGCGTGTTGTCGACTGCGCTGGCCGTTACGCCCATTCGCGAAGCAGTATCGCGGTCGATGACCAGGGTCGCCTGCGCAGCCTGATTCTGCTGATCGGTAGCCACGTCCCGCAGCTCCGGCAAGTTCTTCAGCTTGTCCACCATCTTTGCGGTGTATTGCCGCAGCTCCTTCGAATCCGCATCTTCCAGCGTGAACTGATACTGAGTGCGGCTGACGCGGTCTTCGACCGTGAGGTCCTGCACCGGCTGCATGTAGAGCGTAATACCCTCGACGCCGGCGATTTCCTGCTGCAACCTCTTCATCACCGTCGTGACGTCCTCCGAGCGCTCCTCCCGTGACCTCAGGTTGATCTGAATGCGGCCGCTGTTCGGCGTCGTGTTGGTACCGTCAACGCCGATGAACGACGACAGGCTTTCGACGTCTTTGTCCTTCAGGATCGCCGCGGCCAGGGCCTGCTGCCGCTCGGCCATCGCAGCAAACGAGATGCTCTCGGGCGCGTCGGAAATGCCCATGATCACGCCCGTGTCCTGCACCGGAAAGAAGCCCTTGGGCACGACGATGTACAGGTAGATGGTCGCGACCAGCGTTGCAATTGTCACCAGCAGCGTTATCGTCTGGTGCTTCAGCACGAACTTTACCGTGCGTCCGTAGAACGCGATGGTGTTGTTGAACATCCGCTCCGACCATTCATAGAAGCGCCCATGCTTCTTTTCATGGTTGGGCCGCAACAGCAGCGAGCACATCATCGGCGTCAAGGTCAGCGAGATGACGGCCGACAACAAGATGGTGACGGCCAGCGTGACGGCGAATTCGCGGAACAGGCGTCCGACCACATCGCCCATGAACGGCAGCGGGATCAGCACCGCGATCAAGGAGACGGTCAGGGAGATGATGGTGAAGCCGATTTCGCCGGCGCCTTTCAGCGCGGCCTCCATCGGGGGATCGCCAGCTTCGATGAAGCGCGAGATGTTCTCGATCATCACGATGGCGTCATCGACCACGAACCCCGTCGCGATCGTGAGGGCCATCAGCGACAGGTTGTCCAAGCTGTAGCCCATCGCGTACATCGCGCCGAACGTGCCCACGAGCGAGAGCGGCACCGCCACGCTCGGGATGATGGTCGCGGGGCCGCTCCGCAAGAAGAGAAAGATCACGAGCACGACGAGGACGACGGTCAGGCCCAGCTCGAACTCGACGTCGGCCACCGACGCTTTGATCGACGTCGTGAGGTCCGTCATCGTGTGGACCTCGAGGCCGGAGGGGAGGTTGGCCTCGAGCGTCGGGAGCAGTTTCTTGATGCGCTGGACGACGCTGATCGTGTTGGCGCCGGGCTGGCGCTGGACGTTCAGGATCACCGCCGGCGTCGCATTCATCCAGGCGGCCTGATTCGTGTTCTCGACGCCGTTGACGATGCGCGCCACGTCGGTCAGCATCACCGGCGCGCCGTTGCGATAGGCGACGACGACCTGCCGGTAGTCGGCGCCGGTGACGAGCTGGTCGTTGGCATCGATCTGGTAGCCCTGGCGCGGACCGTCGAAGTTGCCCTTGGCCGCGTTGACGCTGGCCTGCGCGAGCGCCGTGCGCAGGTCCTCCATATTGATGCCGTAGGATGAGAGCGCTGTCGGATTGGCCTGAATGCGCACCGCGGGCTTTTGGCCGCCGCTGATGCTGACGAGTCCGACGCCGCTCAACTGGGAGATCTTGGGCGCGAGGCGCGTGTCCACCAGATCCTCGACCTGAGACAGCGGCATCGTCTTCGACGTGACCGCGAACGTCAGGATCGGGGCGTCGGCGGGATTGACCTTACTATAGATCGGCGGCGTCGGCAGAATTGACGGCAACAGACTCTGCGCCGCGTTGATCGCGGACTGTACCTCTTCCTCGGCGACATCGAGCGGCAGCGCGAGATCGAACTCCAACACGATCACCGATGTGCCGCCGGAGCTCGTCGAGGTCATCTGGTTTAGACCCTGCATCTCGCCGAACTGTCGCTCGAGCGGCGCGGTCACGGTCGTGGCCATCACGTCCGGGCTCGCGCCGGGATAGAACGTGAGCACCTGAATGGTCGGATAGTCGACCTGCGGCAGCGCTGATACGGGCAGTTGGAAGTAACAGACGATGCCGACCAGGAGAATGGCCGCCATCAAGAGCGAGGTGGCGACTGGCCGGAGGATGAACGGGCGGGACGGACTGATGCTCATGGTGCGACGCTGCGGGTCGTGTCGCCCGTTGGGGACTTGGTCGCGACGAACACCGGCGCATTGTCCTGTAGCTTGTCGAAGCTGCTGTTGGCCACGACTTCGCCGGGCTGAACCCCTTTGACTTCCGTGAGACCGGCGTTGGTGACGCCGGACGTGACGGTGCGCATGTGAGCGACGTTCGCCTGTATCACGTACACGAACGACGTTTGGCCATTTTGTTGGATGGCCGACGCGGGTACGACCGTCACGGCGTGCAGCGTGTTCACCAAGAGGCGGGTGTTGACGAACTGATTCGGGAAGAGCAGCTCGTTGGCGTTGTCGAAGATCGCTCGGCCCTGCACGGTGCCGGTTGTGGTATTGATCTGATTATCCAGCGTCAGCAGCTTGCCGGTGGCGATCTTCCGCTGCGCGGTGCGATCGTAGGCGTCGACGCTCAGGCTGGCGCCCGTCCGGAGGCGGGGTTGCACGTCGAGGAGATTGTCCTCGGGGATCGTGAAGATCACCGTGATGGGATTGAGCTGGGTGATCACGGCGAGCGTCGACGTGCCGGACGCTTGCACGAGGTTACCGGGGTCGATCAAGCGCAAGCCGACGCGGCCGTCGATCGGCGCGGTGATGTGGCAGAACGCGACCTGGACTTGATCGAACTGCACCGTCCCTGAGTCGTTCTTGACGACGCCCTGGTCCTGCAACACGAGCTTCTCCTGGTCGTCCAGCACCTGCTTGGCGATGGAGTTGCTCTCCCAGGCGTTCCGATATCGGTCCTCATCCATTCTCGCTTGCGCGAGCAGGTTGAGGTCTCGTTCGAGCGCCCCTTGGGCCTGGAGCAGCGTCGCGCGGTAGGGCCGGGCGTCGATGTCCACCAGGGGGTCGCCCTTCTTCACCACCTGCCCCTCGGTGTAGTGGACGGCCGTTACCAGCCCGGTGACCTCACTACTGATCGATGCCGTGTGCTCCGGGGTGACAGTGCCGATCGCGTCCAGGTAGACCCCGATATCACCGGTCTTCGCCGCGGCCGTGACGACCGGGACTTTGGGTGCGGCGCGCACGGCTGCCTTGCTGGAGTCACCACGGCGGGACGCAACCGCGGCACCTAATACGCAAATGAGGCCGACCGCGCTCCATATCGCGATCTGCAGGACGCGACGGGGCCGCGTCTTCGCAGAGCTATGTGTCTCAACCGCCACCTGGCTTCTCCGTTCTCGACCACGACATTACGCGCGGCCTACGCTTTGGCGTTGAATGTTTTGCGCGCTTTTCAGTGGCGTTTCGATCTGTCGTTGCGAGGAGACTTCTGACAGACGACGAGCAGACGGACAGGCGACGGCCTCGCGGTATGGTGCGCGTGCCCCTTTCCACGAGGACCGTCAATGTTCTTGCTCCAGCTCGGCGCCGCCGTTGGGATGACGTATACCATGACCTGGTCGGGTGGTCCGACGCAGTCGATAGTCGCGAAGGCCCAGCTCGCGGGAGACCACGCGCGGATGGACTATCCCGGGATGTACTACCTGATCACGCGCGGCGTGACGACCGTGACCGTGGTCGATACCGCCAAGCGGACGTACTACCAGATGGATTACGGGTCACTGCAGAAGAGCTTGAGCGGTATCGCACAGATCGACTATTCCGGCGTCGCGATCAATGTCCAGCGTATCTCGCCCGATAGCACGATCGATGGGTATGCGACGCAGCATTGGCGGCTCACGGACGACCATACTCAGACGATGAGCATGCTGATCGTCCACAACACGACCAAGTCGCACGCGGTCGAGGATTTCTATTTTGCTCCGGCCTTCAAAGACGACTTGAATCCCTTCATGAAGAGTATGGGTCACCAGTCAAGCTCGTCCCCCTCGGCCGCCGATTATACGGCGAAGCTCGAGGCAGCCTATGCCCAGATGTACAACGGCGTGCCGCTTCTCATGGTCATGCATGTGACAAGCGACAAGCAGGAGATGACCATGACCGGGCGCATCAGCGACATCAAGCGCGCCAGCATCGCCGCGAGCGTGTTCGAGATACCCGCGGGCTACCAAAAGATCGACATGCCAGTGGATTCGCTGACGAAGGTTGCGTCAGCGCTCAACGACAGCCTCAAGAAGGCCGGCGTGACGCCAAAGGCGGACTCGAACGGATCGCCCCTGGCCGGCGCCGTGAAAAATGCCGGGCAAGGCGTCGCCAGCGACGCGGCGAACGCCGCGGTCGACAAGGCGAAGCAGAAGATTCACTCCATTCTGCACGTGCCTTAAACGCCAAGCGCCTGGCGCACGCGCGCACCGAGCGATTCCAGACGATGAACGGGCTCGTTGGCGAAGACGAAGCGGATGTATTGCGCGCCGTGCGTCTCGCCCCAGCCCGTCATCGCGGTCGCGCACACGCCAGACGCAAGCAGTCGGCGCGACATCGTCTCGCCATCGATGCCGAAA
>DATHQX010000060.1:0-10972 GCA_035482295.1 Verrucomicrobiia bacterium | reverse complement strand
TTGTGCGTCGAACTGGACGACGACGACTTCTTTTTGGGCGTGGAAGTGCCGTTCGAGGAAGACGTGCTGTCTTGCGCGACAAATCCGCTGCCGGTAACGACCACCAGGCAGAGCAAAGCGGTGACGAAAAGGCGAATACGGAAACTCACTGCATGCAGTTTAGCGCGATTGGCCCGGCTGTGGACGAACCTGTTTGGTTGACCGAATCGGTTCCTTATGATGAAACCAAAAGGCCTCCCAGCGCGTATGATAAGCAGGCTCCTACGAACCCTGGACTGGTCACCCCCAAGGTTCCGGCCACAAAATTTGCTCTGGTTTTTCCCAATTCCCCTTTCACTAGGTACAATGGGTTACGGGCATTTTTCTGCGTTCTCGCGTAAAATCCTGAATCTGCATAGATATGGGAACCATCCAACCAAAAGTAGCTGAACCAGTTGGCGACGAACTTGCTCTGGTTCATGCGGCGAAAGCCGGCGACATCAGCGCCTTCGAGGAGTTGGTGCGTCGGTATGACCGCAATGTTTTCCGGATTGCGCAACACATCACGCAGAACCGCGAGGACGCTGAAGATGTGGTGCAAGATGCCTTCCTGAAGGCGTACCAGAACTTGGCGAACTTTCAGGAGCAGTCGAAGTTTTATACCTGGCTGGTCCGGATTGCGGTGAACGAGGCGCTGATGCGCCTGCGGCGGCGGCGTCCCGAACGGATGGTCTCGCTTGACGAGGACATCAAAACGGAAGAAGACTCCATGCCGCGCGAAGTTGCGGACTGGGCTCCGAATCCGGAGCAGCTTTATTCGCAGGGCGAACTGAAGGAGATCTTAGGCAAGACCGTACAAGGTTTGCCTCCGAGTTTCCGGACAGTGTTTGTCTTGCGCGATGTGGAGGGGCTTTCGACCGAAGAGACGGCGGATGCCTTGGACTTGAGTATCCCGGCGGTAAAGTCTCGATTGCTTCGTGCCCGGTTGCAGCTGCGAGAGCGCTTGAATAAGTACTTCAAAAATCGTACTGGTGGAGACGGCAAACAGTGACCTGCTCTGATTTTCTGAAAGAGCTCACCGATTACCTCGACGAATCGATGGACGCCCAAACACGGGCTGAGCTTGAAGACCACCTTCAGTGGTGCCACAACTGCTACGTCGTTTGCAATACGACGAAGATGACCATCGAGATTTATCGCGACTCCCACCTTTACGAACTGCCTGACGATCTTCGCACCCGGCTGCGCTCGGCCATCATTACTAAGTGTCAGTGCCATGAGGACTCGCCCGGAGCAGCACCGCCAAATGCCGAGGTTAGGCCCATCGATTCCCCCAAGACCAAGTAGACTGATCTCGTAACCGCTGCTTTCCTTTTCAGGGCCCTGATTATCCTTCCTCACACAGGGCCAAGCGTCGCTCTCAGCGAATTACTGAACTTTTTTCTAAATAAATCACCTTAGACGTGAAACCATAGGCTGGATGAGGATCGTCTAAGCGGGTAAGCAAGTCATATCTTCTCTGGGCGGAGAATTATCATGACGAAGTTGCTTTATCTTGCTGCCATGGCTCTGTTGGGGCTCGGACTAACTGTGGCGCAGAACACTTCGCCTCAGTCTGATACCAGTAATTCCAGCAAAACCGCGCAAACACAAAACAGCACGACCCCGAACCGCGCCAAGCCCACGCCCGGCCATACCGATCCAGGAACGACGAACCAGGCGCGGCCGTCCGAGAACGCGACGCCCAACACGACGGTTCAGGATCAGCAGAACAGCACAACCTCTACCACCGGTGCGACGGGCCAGAACGATACACAGCCTTCAACCTCGACCATGGGGACGACCGGCAGCACGCCGGAGCCAGAGAGCTCTGAGCCGGCCAACAAAGGCGCGACCGTTCCGCAGAACGGAACTCCGCCGGACCAGCAGCCGAACTCGTCCACCAATCCGACACCGACTCCGCATCTGGTGATGAAGTCGCAGAACCTTAATTCGACGCCTGCGGCCCGCGCGATCGCGACGCACACCCCGGATCCCGGCACCTGCATGAATCCGGCGGCGCTCGATGGCCAAGCCGGCAACACGGCCGCTCGTCCGGCTTGCGATTAACGTGCCGCTCTAGAGCGCTCAGTTATTACCCCACAAGCGCCCCTCTTTGACGGCCATCAATAGGTTGTGTCTGCGCACGAACGTCCGTTGCGCGCTGACCGCCGTTCTATATAATTCCTGACCGGATTTGACAACGTTAGGAGGAAGATCCGATGAGGAAAGCACTATGGGTTCTGTGTCTCAGCGCACTGCTGTTGCCCGCCTTCGCGGCAGCACAAAGTGCTTTCGATGGCACCTGGAAGGTCGACATGAACAAGGTCGACTTCCCCAAGAAACCGGATGTGTATCTGTTACAGAACGGCACCTACGAATGCAAGACCTGCGTTCCTGAAGTCAAGGTTCCTGCCGACGGGCAAGACCACAGCGTCACCGGCCATCCCTACTACGATTCCGTGGCGATCAAGGTCGTCAGCGACCACCAGATCGAGGAGACTGACAAGAAGGGTGGCAAAACCGTAGCCACATCGAAGCTGACAGTCTCCTCCGACGACAAGACCATGCACGTCGACTTCAGTGACTCCAGCAATAGCAACGCCGATCCTGTGACCGGCAGTGGGGAGGCCGAGCGAGTCACCAATGGTCCCGCCGGCGCGAATGCCATCTCAGGCTCCTGGCGAACGACCAAGATGGACAACATTTCCGATAACGGCATTACCTGGAGCTACAAGGTCAGCGGCGATGAGCTCACGATGACGACTCCGACCGGGCAGAGCTACACGGCCAAGATGAACGGCACCGAAGCACCGATGAAGGGTGATCCCGGCATCACCAGCATCTCCGTGAAACCAGTAGGCAAGAATGGACTGGAAGAAATTGACATGCGCGATGGGAAAGTCATCGGCGTGATGAAGGCGAAGCTGAGTTCTGATGGTAAGACCATGGACATCGTCTACGAGGACAAGCTGCACGGAACGACGATGAAGACCGTGGCAACCAAGCAGTAATACCGCTACTCTACGTCACTATTCCTGGACCAGCGGCCTTTGCTGCTGGTCCTTTTTTCGATCGCAAAATAAAGGCCCGAAGGAGCCTTGACCCATCCTTCCGTCTGCCTATAATTTCTGGAACGATCTGCTCCAATTAGGCCCGCTCTCGATTGGCTTGCCGCAATCTGCTCCCAACCTGATGTTTGACAGGGTTGGTTGCCTTCCACTCATCTAACCGCAACGGACGTCAAGGAGCCTCCATGCCGAAAGCCACGAAAAGCGTGCCGCCTGGGTGCAACCCGCCCGGAGTCAGCGACCCAAGAGCGCTTGCCTGCTTCGATTTGCGATTTACGCGTGCGACCAAGCAAGCGCAAGTCGCTATCCCGACCCACAAAAACAATGGCGACGAAAGCAAGTATCCCACCAAGATCGGGACCTACACCAAGTGTGTGTTACAGGACAGTCCTTGTCTGGTGAACCTCGCCGCCTACAAACTTTTTCGCGATGCTACCCATAGCGGTAACTTCGACGACTTTGAGAAAGTTCCTCTAGGCGGGACGCGGACATTGAATGGACCAGAGGGCGCCTATGCCTTTCCCATGGAAGGTACCGACGGCTGGCAGTTCGGCAGCGATTCCTCCCCGGAAAACCAGGAAAGCGCCGTCATCGTGCCTCCTCCGCCGGCGCTGGCCAGCGAGGCCTACGGAACTGAGCTGACCGAACTCTACTGGTGCGCGTTGCTGCGCGATACGTCATTCACAGCCTATGCCACTGACCCGACGGCCATCGCCGCCGCGAAAGAGCTGAGCGGCATGCCTACGTACATGGGACCAAAAGATGCCCATGGCAAAGTCACGCCCGATCTGCTATTCCGGGGTATCTACCAGGGCGAAACAACTGGCCCGTATATTTCGCAGCTTTTCCTTGTGCCAACGAATATGGGCGCACAGCAGATAAGCCAGCGTGTAAACACATACGTCGCGGGGCTGGATTACATGACCTATCTGCCGCTGTGGGAGGCCGTGCAAAACGGCCAGGACACAGGCCTTATGAACCAATCCGATCCCACGCCGCGATATCTGCATAACGGTCGTGGTTTGGCCTCGTACACTCACGTCGACGAATTATTCCAGGCATATTTCACGGCATATCTCGCCATGGAGACCCTCAAGATTCCGACGAACCAAGGAAGTCCGTACAAGAAATCGAAGACGCAAAATGGATTCGGCACCTTCGGTCCTCCGGACTTTGCAGCCACTCTGGCGCAGGTAGCGAAGATTGCGCTGAATGCCGTCTGGTATCAGAAGTGGGTGGTCCATCTACGTCATCGTCCGGAGTCGGGCGGTGGGATCGTCCATCTCATCAAGGAAAACCAGGGCTCCGGCCTCGGCGGCAGCGTCAACAAGAACGTTCTAAACTCAAACGCCGTTCAGCAGAGCTTCAACCGATACGGCAGTTACCTGCTTTCGCAGGCATTTCCTGAGGGCTCGCCGGCGCACCCAGCCTATCCCACCGGACACGGAACCGTGGGAGGCGCCTGCATCACCGTGCTGAAGTTCTTCTACGACGGGGATGCTCCGATCAGCCAGCCGATGATGCCCTCGCCGGATGGTACGTCGCTGCTTCCATACTCGTACACCAGCACGGACGCCATTCCAATGACCGTTAACGGCGAGCTAAATAAGTTGGCGCGCAACATCACCTTCGGCCACGGCATACATGCCGGCATTCACTGGCGCACCGATAGCGATGCTTCCATGCTGCTGGGCGAAGCGATCGCTATCAGTGTGTTGCAGGACTTAGCGAAGACGTACAAGGAGAGATTCAAAGTAAGAATCACGAAGCTGGATGGCTCGGCTGCCAGCATTTCAAACTGATTCAGCCGGCCTGACCATTGCTTGGTGTCCCGGGTTCGCGTCCGGCTTTTTCGACGCTAACCTGGGTTGGTCGAACAACTATTTCAAATGTGAGTAACCCCAGGTTGGGCCAACAACAGGCCGAACCTGGGGCACCGGCGTTTCAATTCTTAGGTTAGTACGACAGCGTTTCGGTTTTACTGCTCGGCGATCAGGTACTGTTCGATCTTGCCGTCCGGCATTTGGTAGATGATGATCACCAGGTTCTTCTTCGGGTACTTCACCTCGTAGATGCGCGCGGTCATGCCGCCGCGCAGCGAAGTCCGCGAGGCCGTGAATGCGTCGGGCGTTCCCAATGGGCCGAGGCTGTCGGCATAATCTTTCAGGGCCTGATCGGTGAAATACGAATTGGCGTTGTCCGTAAACAAAGAACGATCGATCTTGCCCTGCTGCAAGCCGTCGTAGATCTGGCGCATTTGCGCGTCGGTCTTGGGATCCTGCGGCGTCGCCGCCTTAATCAGCGCTGCAACCACCTGGCGGCCGATACCGCTTGCCGCCTCCGACGCATCCTGATTGGTCAACACCACGACCGCGATCTTGTCGTCCGGCAGCACGATGTTTTCGGCCACAAATCCCGATACTTCGCCGCCGTGCTCCAGGGTGCGGTGCCCGTTGTTGCTGGTAACAAACACGCCCAGCCCGTATCGCGTACCGACACCGTCCTTCAGAACGACTTCCGTCTCCATGTCGCGATAAGAGGCGGGTTTCATCACGCTCTGGTTGATGATGGAGATATCCCACTTTGCCAGGTCTTCTGCCGTCATAGCTAGTTCGCCGGCGGCAAACATCCAGCCTTTGCCTTCCTTCGGTGCAGGCCGCGGCGGACCGAGCGCGTAACTCATGTAACCCGTCGGATCGGTCGGCGGCAGCTTGTTAGCATTCGTGTCGGCGACGCTCGTCATTTGCAGCGGCGTAAAGACGCGCTGGCTAAGAAACTTCAGCAGCGGCATGCCGGAAACCTTCTCGATGATCACGCCGGCTATTACGTAGTTGGTGTTGCTGTATTGCCACTTCGTTCCCGGCTGGAAGTCGAGCGGTTTGCGCGCCCATGTGTCCATGATCTGGTCGGCCGTGGTCGGCTTCAGCATCAGCGGCATAACATAATCCTGAGGCCAATAATCCTGGTACCCCGAAGTATGCGACAGCAGCTCGCGGATGGTGATCTTATCGCCGTCGGTCAGACCCGGCACGTACTTCGAAACCGGATCGTCCAGCGACAGCTTCCCTTCCTCCGCCAGCATCAGAATCGCCGCCGCCGTGAACTGCTTGCTGATGGAGCCGATACTGTAGCGCATCGCGGTCGTCGCCGCTGTCTGGGGATCGAGCTTGGCCGCGCCGTAAGCCTGCACGTAGGCGATGTTCCCATCCTGAACCACCGCCAGCGAGGCCGATGGAACGCCCGTCGACTTGAGCACCTGCTGGGCAATCTGGTCGATCGAGCTGCGGAGTTCGGGCGAGAGCGTTGACGCAGTCTGAGAGCTCAGAGACGGCGCGAGCGCCAGAAGCAGAACCGCGCACGCAAGCGTGGTCTTGCCAACTACACCATTGATTTTTTGCATGAGAAGCCTCGGAGAGAAATAGAGCACCGATTACCCTAACGCAACTCGGCAAGCAGGGACAAATCAGGGCTAGGCTTGTCTCTGTTTGGGGTTCTCGCCCACAGCTGCGGCCGAGGCTGATGATGCCGGCTCGGCCGGCGCCTGACCGGACGCATTCGGCGGCGGTGCTGCATCCGGCGGCTTGCCGTTCGCCGGTGTTTGTTGTCCGTCGGAACCCGGGAATACGTATCCATCGAGCAGCCTGTGATGCATGCTGTAGAGCGCCAGCTCCAGACGGTCGGCGACGTTGAGCTTGTCGTAGATCTTGCGCAAATAATTCTTGACCACCTGCTCGGTCGTTCCCACTTCGCGGGCGATGTCTTTGTTCTTCAGCCCCTGGGTGACGCCGCTGATGATCATCATCTCTTTTTCGCTGAGACGCAGCTGCCGCTGCGGGGCCGTGCCTTGCAGCGCCTGCGTGCGGTAGGCTTCGATCACCCAGTTCACGCCCTGCTTGTCCAGCCAAGTCTCGCCTGCGGCCACTTTGCGCACGCAGCGCACCAGCAGTTCCGGCGAAACCGCGCGCGCCAGGATGCCACGTACGCCCCGCCGCAGATAGTCGACGGTCTCCTGCTCGCCGGCGCGTTGCGTGACCATGATCAACTTCGCGCCCGGAAGCGCGCGTCGCGCGACTTCGCTGATGGCGTCCGCCGGATTCGGCGAGAGGCCAGCCTCGAAGAGGACGACATCGGTTGGAGAGTTGGCCACAGCATGCAGCGTTTGCGCCAGAGTCTCCGTCTGCGCCACGACCTCCAGGTCGTCCTGCATGGCGAAGATCTTGTTCATGCCTACCCGGAAGATTGCTTCCGAGTCAGCCAGAATGATGCGGATGTGCTCCGGGCTGGACTCCGGCGCGCTCTTAGCAGCCACAGGAGCGGCTGCGGGCGCGGCCTTGCCTTTGTTCTCGGCGCCGCGAGCTGCCTTCACCCGGTTAAATGCGTTTGAAGTGGTACTCATCAATCACCACCGCCACGTTATGTCCTGCACCTTCTTCCGAGCATCGAACGACACGGCCGGCACATAGAACCATGACTGGCTGATTTGCCCCTAGATCCTCACTCGGCATTTCAATGGCAAACTCCACTGGCGAACCCACTTCTACTTGCGATTCGTCAATGTGAAAGGAGATGCCGCCCGCCGAAATGTCCGTCGTCTTGGCGCGATATTCCCCCGCCGGAGTTTTCAGGGTGACCTGCAGATGAAGTGGAAAACGTATCGAATTCCGAAAATCGTCGAACTGGTGGCCAGCGGACATGATCGTGTACCCCAACACGATACAGCAGAGACACTCCTACCAGAAGTTACTAAAGTACCATCATTTTCGGGTTACCGCACTATTTATTTTTGTCTGTTTAGAGGTTTTGTTTTGGGACAAATGGTCGCGCCTCAGCATGCCCGGTCAGAGACGCTCATCGCCATTGTTCTCAAGCCCAAGTAGCTGAATTGTTTTCGGTTAGAATTTGGTAGTTTCGGTAAAGTTGAAGTCGCGGATCTTCATTGCAGGAACCACCATGTCCATCGATTCCTCCCCGCTGGCGCGCATCGGAACCCCCATAGCCTCAATGTTATGCAGCATGTGAACGAGGCTCTCGTTGAAGCGGAAGTTGCGAATGCCGCCGACCACCTTACCATGTTCGACCAGGAAGGTACCGTCGCGGGTCATGCCGGTAAGAATTTTCTCGTAAGGATCGACCTCGCGGATATACCAGAGCCGAGTGACCAGAATCCCACGCTCTGTGGAAACGATCATCTCATCGACAGTTTGGGTATCTTTCGCGAGACCCTCGAAGACAATATTGAGGGGGGCTTCTCCGATCTCATTTGGTAACGCGAAGCCATGGCCGGTGGGGGTAACAGTACCAACGTTACCCACGGTTTCTGACTGAAGCATGCGTTTTGCGCTGGCCCGCGCGAAGGTGACCCGCTGCACCACACCCTTGTCGATCAGCTTCAGCCGGCGCCGCTTCATCCCTTCGCCGTCGAAGGTCATGCCGGTCTGCTGTGGATGATAGACGTCGTCCCAAACGGTGATGTTTTCGCCAAACAGCTTCGTGCCGATGCGATCGTTGAGGAATGACCGTTGCTCCAGTAAGGCCGAGCCGCTGAAGTCCCAAAACATGAAGCCGACGGCATCGAGCACGGCCGCGGGTTCAAGAATGACTGTGTACTTCCCCGGCGGAAGCTCTCGCGGGTTTTGTGATGCGATTGCCTTTTCGGCGGCGATCTCGGCCAGGCGCTTCGGATCCAAATGCATAGCGTCAGTCGCGTTAAGTTTCTGCCAGCCCGACGATGTGTCGCCGATCATGGTGATGGAGACTTCGGCCAGCGTTTGCTCGTACCAATCGCTCACACCACGCGAGTTGAAGATGCCTTCGCAGCCCTCGGCGGTAGAGTAGATGCCGGCGGAAGTGAGTGAACGATTCTTTGCGACATCGACCATCTGCGCGACAGCCGCTGCGCGATCGTCGGCCGTGAGCTTCGCCGTGCTGTCGAAGTAGCGCTGGACGGGCGCCGTTCCAGACTCGGCCGCGTTCTGCTGAACCTCCTCCGGCGTAGGCATCGGCAGCAGTTCGGGATCTTCGCTTTGCACGCGTGCCAATGCCTCGGCAGACTGCACAACCCGACGCAGGCTGTCATCGTCGCTCTTGTTCGTGGTAGCGCGCGCGGTGCGTCCGCCAAACGACACTCGAACCGAGATATGGTTTTCTTGTTCGGCGACATTCTGATGAATGGTGTTGTTCGCGAAGCGCGTCAACGCGCTGCGCCCACTAGAGACGAGAAGCTCGATCTCATCGGCAGACGAGTACTTGCGAAGCTTTTCGAAGATGGAAGCGGATTGATCGCGATTGAGCATTTTGAAAGTTGGTCGTTGTCACTTAGCAATTGGCAGTTGGCAAAAGTGGCCGTCGCGATCTTCCGACGCTTCCGAGCCTTGGCCAAATGCTAAGTGCCAAATGCCAAAGGCTATTCACTCCCCTTGTACGCCGTGCCGACACTGATCTTCCGGAACCTCGCAGGCGCGGCGCCGTGGCCGGTGCCCATTACCTGTTGCGGCTGACCTTTGCCGCAGTTGGGCGTGCCCCATAACGTCCATTCATCCCGTGAGCAGATGGCGTCCATCGAATTCCAGAACTCCGTGGTGATACCCGAGTACGACGGATTCTTCAGCATGCGCGCGCGCGTGCCGTTGACGATCTCCCACCCGATCTCGCAACCGAACTGAAAGTTGTAACGTTTGTCGTCGATCGACCACGAGCGGTTGGTCTCCATGTAGACGCCGCGCTCGGTTGACGCAATCAATTGTTCCAGCGTCAGCGGATTGTCCCCCGGCAGAATGCTGACATTGGTCATGCGCACGATGGGCAGGCGGTTCCAGCCCTCGGCCCGCAGACAGCCGCCGCTGCGCGAAGCGCCAATTGCTTCCGCAGTATCGCGAGAGGTCAGATATCCGGTGAAGAGACCGTTCGTGATGATCGGCGTACATTGCGCCGCGACGCCTTCGTCATCGTAGGCAAACGTTCCCAGGCCGGGGCCGTGCGCTTCGGTGGCGTCGGCGACGACATTAACGATCTCGCTGCCGTACTTCAGCGTGCGCAGCTTGTCGAGCGTGAGGAACGATGTGCCCGCAAAGTTCGCTTCCATGCCCAGCGCGCGGTCGAGTTCGATGGGATGGCCAACCGATTCGTGAATCTGCAACCCGAGTTGCGACGAGTCGAGCACGATATCGTACGTTCCCTCGGGACACTGATCGGCCGAATGCAGCGCCACCGCCTGCTCAGCGGTTTCGGACGCGTGCTCCAGCAAATTGAGCTCCTCGATCAGCTCGTAGCCTTTGTTCTGAAACTGACCGCCGAAGGAGTTTGGATACGACCGCTTCTGAATCTCCGTGCCTTGAAAGCTGTGCGCGGCATAGCCGGCGCCCGAGGTGACCACGGTCTGATGAATCTCCGAGCCCTCGGTGTTGTAGAACCATTGCTCGTAGCGCCGGAAGTTCATGTTGGTCTCAGCCAGCGTCACGCCCTTTGTCTTGCGGAGCTCTTCGTCGATGTCGAACAGCAGCTCAAGATTTTTTTCGATGGAGATTCCAAAGGGATCGATCTTGCACGGGGACGACCAGTCGGCCTTGGCCGCAGGCTCGGGAACCATGTGTAGTCCCTGCGACTTCACGGTTGCCGAGGCCTTCGCGATAGCGACCGCATGTGCGGCGCAGCTTTCGACGCCTTCACGAGAAAGATCGTCGGTGGCCGCGAAGCCGAAGGCGCCGTCGGCAATGACGCGAATGCCGATGCCCAGCGTTTCGGCATCGGAGGCGCTGCCAATCTTGCCATTCTTCGTGCCCAGAGCGCGGTTGCGCTCATCGACGATGCGAGCCTCAGCCAACGACGCCCCGCGTAGCCTGGCGGTTTCCAGTGCCCATCCAGCGATTTCTTTCATCGAGTTTCCC
>DATHQX010000059.1:0-18311 GCA_035482295.1 Verrucomicrobiia bacterium | reverse complement strand
CTGACCGGCTGCCTGCCGTCGTCTGTCCGCCCTTGAAATGATCTCCCTAGCCAGGTGCCCCAGGTTCGGCTTTCTGTTGGCCTAACCTGGGCCTGTCATGAACCTGGGGGCACCAGACTCTATAGTTCGAACAAAAATTGCCACCCAAGACCAAAAGAAGGTCGTTGAATGGGGGACCCGTTTTCGATTCGGGTTAAAGAACCTTCGAACTCTTAGACTTATAGACTTACGTGGACCCAGGTCAGCGTCCGACAACAGGGACGCGAACCTGGGACACCAATATCTATTTTGCGATTCCGTCCGCCGACGGCTAAGGGGAAAGCCGCCACACCGTTCCGGCATTATTCGTACCGCACGCGGAAGTGGTCCCACAAAGGTTGCCGCCTGGGTCGAGCGTCAAGCTGCCTACGGATGGGAATGAGATATAGCCAAGATAGTCGAGGTCTTGGTACTGCCAGCCATCGCTGGCATACGACGCCTTGAAAATGTAACTGTAGTAGCTCAGGTCGTTGGAACGGCCGGGACTGCGACGGGCGCCGAGGAAAGTCTGGCCGCCCGATCCCGTGCCGTAGATGTTGCCGGCAGAATCGACCGTGAGATTAGTGACGTTATCGAACTCATCGCCATGGTTGATGAAATACTCGCTGAAAGTCCAGCCGGCGCCGTTCTTTTGCAGCGTGAAAATTGTGCCGTAGGGGAACTCCAATACCGTACCGTAGAGATTGCCAGCGCTATCCTGGACCAGGTAAGAGGGGTCAGAGGCGCCGTCTGGCCCAAAATCGTGAAGGATGGTCTCTGTCCATTGGCCACCCGAAAGCGTCAACTGGAAAACGACTCCAGAGGTGTGGATATTGCCGGTCAATCCGTAGAGATTGCCGTCATGGCCGACCAGAACTTGAGTTGGACCGCTGTCGTCGTGACTTCCGGTGAAGCTGTAAAGGGTGGTCTTCGTCCAGTTTCCACCTGATGGTGTGAGCTCAAACACGGTACCTTCATCAAAAGCCCCGCCGGTCGTTGTCGTGCCGTAGAGGTTGCCTAACTGGTCGGATGCCGAAACATTGATCACTCCACTCCCATCACTCTCACTGGTGAAGCGATAGGGCACGTTTTCGTTCCAGCCACACAAGGCGGTGAAGCATGGGGTTGGTTTGGGTCTCAGGTTGAAGACGAGTCCGCAGTATTGGCTGCCATCGGTGCCGCAGTTCTGGATGCCTCCTTGCGCACCGCCATACAGACTTCCATTTGGACCGACAATCGCGCCACTCGGCTGGCCTCCGGTGCTACCTCCGAAAAAGTTGAACAGAGGATCAAGCACCCAGCCGGCGAATTGAGTCAGCTTGTAGGCAAAACCCGCGCTGTTCTGGCCGCCGTTTTCGGTTGTTCCGTATAGATTCCCTGCTCGGTCGATGGTCACACCGGCTGGGTTGCCCGCTTGCTCCTGGGTCAAGTTGTAGATGATCTGCAGGTTCCCCTCCGACCTGAAGCAGGCGGGTGGAGGCGGGTTGTCGCCCGTCATGGTGAACGATTCCGAAGGAATTGTGCCAACCCCATTGTTCGAGGCCTGCGACGGACAACCGGAACTTTGGCATCCGACTCCGCTATTCTCATCCCAATACACCGGGTTTCCGCTGGGAACGGTGGCGTTTTGCAGATTCACCCAATAGGTACCAGCATTCAGCGTCGGCCCTTGGAACGTGGCCGTGACCGTACAGACATTGAAGCCGAACTGGTTGCCTGCGCAGCCGGACTGACTGAAGTTCAAGAATTCATTAAAGTAGGTGGTGCCGCCGTTCTCACTCGACGTGATGGTAAGTTCGGCCGAGCTTAGCGTGTCGCCCGGAAATAGCCAAGCCCCGAAGGTCATACTGGTCACGCTGGTGTTGGTGACCAGCGTCATCGAATCGCTGATGATGAATCCGAAGTTAATCGACCAGGCATCGGTGGTCCCATTGATGGGGCCGTTGTCGTAGATAGTGCCGCCTTGCGGCGGGCCATTACGAAACCCCTGGCGCGGAAGCGATGAATTCAGCCCTGTTGCCGGTCGACTCGCTGGATGGCCGAGCCGCGACGCATATTTCGGCATCCTTGCTGCCTGGGCCGCAGTTGGAGGAACAGAATTCTGCGCGGGCATCGGAAGCGCTGTCGACGTTATCAGCAACGCAGTGACGGCTGCGAGAACGACTGTGTGAACTGGGGAGATGCGAAGTTGGCTTGGCATCGGCTTGTGCTCCTCGAAAAGCTGTAGACGTTCAGAGACCCCAGGGAAGGGCCGTGCGAATGGGCACGCGAGACAGGGATAGAACCTACTTCTTGCCGCCTAGACGGGAACAGGAACAGAGATGACGAGCGCCACTCGCGAAATACCCCCAGCATGTCAGAACGGCCCGACGATGGGACAAGATTACATCTAGGTAATCTTGACGGCGAGAAACTATGCACCCAATCTTTTGCGGGTCCGAGCTTTTAAGCATTTCGTCCAGGGCTGCCGGGATCTGTTAATAGCAGGAAAAATTGCTGGCGCGCGTGGTTCGGCGCCATTCGCCATTTCGTATTCTGCAGGGCGAGGGAAATTAACTATCCGCTGCTAGTCGGTACAGCTCGAAAGTCGAGTATGGATTCGAGGAAGCTTAAGAGGAGATCGGGCCGCCCCGGTTCATCCGAGGACCGATGGGTTGAAAAAGGCACAGAGATTCTTCACTCCAAGTACATCTCTGTATCTCTGTGCCTTTGGAAACAGTTGGATTCGAAGGTTCAGCAGCCCCACTCGGCTTCGCCGGGCTTGGCGTAGTACTTACGCGCGTCCTCCTCGAGGCGGGCGTTGGTTTCCATCTCCATGATGGCCAGCCGGGCGGCGGCGACCATGCGATTGCGCTCGTCGGCCGGGAGCGCGTTCCACGCTCGGGGCTGAGCGTCGGTGTCGGTGTTGTCGGAATGTAAGGCCTGCTGGTAATGATCAAAAAGCCGCGCGAAATGCTCAACAAAAACTTCCTGAGTAGACATACTCTCCTCGTGAATCCTTCGCGCCAATTGCGCGCACAATCATTGGACATCACCACGCGTAAATCGTGAATAAAGGCTTCGTAAGGAGTTTGTAAGGGCGTGCCTGCCCCTGAAGAGTTTCATTTTCTTGAGGATGCCTCAAGGATCGGCTCATTGCGAAGGAAGCGGGGCCCTCCACTACGGTCGGGATGACACAACTTCAACTGAGGAAGCCGAAACCAACCAGCAAAAATCCTCCGTGATCTCAGTGTCCCCGAGGTGAACTCTCGCTTTAATACCGGAAGATCACGTCCATGGAGAACGTAAACTGGCTCTGCTTCGTGCCCAGGTTATACGCGGGCATGCTGTAGGCGTGTTCGAAGCGTAGTTCCGGCCGCAAGACTACCGTGCTGCCAATCCAATGGCCGTAAGCGAATGCGTTCTCCGAGTAGGTCGTCTTGTATCCGGTGCGTTGGCCTTTGCTGTCGTCGAAGACTTCGTTGCGAATCGAAATGTAGTTGTGGGTCGAGAATTCCTTCTGCAGATAGTTGACGATCGCCCACTCCGGCGCGAAGCACTGGATCTGTCCGGGAGCGCAGTAGGCGCCGTTGGCATTCGGTTGCGGCGGGATCGGACCGAAGATGCTGGGGACATCGCGCTCGTATTCGTAGTAGGCCTCAGTTGCCATGTGCCATGACGGATTGAATTTGTGATACCAGGTGGTCACGAACAACTGCACGTTGTTGTAAGCGTACTTGCCGCTGTTGATGCCGCTGGCGCAGGGATAAATCATGTCGTTGCCATTGCGGAAGGTATAGCTCACGCACGCGGTCAGCGACGACTTGGCGCCTTCGGCCCAGGGCGCAATGTCATTACCGGCCGAGATGCCGAGATTGATCAGCCAGCGATCGTTGAGCTTGAGGGTCGAGATAACACCTGTTTGCGTAAAGGGGTCGTAAGAAAACAGCAGCGAGTGCGTGTAGGTGTAGTTGTTTACCGCCAGCTGCGCTTCAATGTCGGGCACGGAGATGTAGCGCCCAATGCGAATGTTCATGCCGTCGGCGATCTTAGGGAAGTAAAGGTCGAGATAGACCATCAGCGGATCGTCACCGTATTGGCGGCCTTGCGACAGCAGTTGCTGGCTGAACCATCCTTTTGCGGTGGTGAAATGGTAGTCGATGCCGTACATGTTGCCGACGCGGAAGCCCCAGTCGAAGTGCTCGGTCTGCACCGTGTCGGGTACGCGCTCGATGTAGGTAACGAACTGGTCGAGTTCGATGCGGTTGGGATAGAAGTTGTAACCCAATGGCAACAACGATCGCGACGAGGTGCTGAAGTTGAATCCGGGATTGATCCATCCGTAGATCTGCACGCCGCTGCGCTTCCACGCCTCGCCGCTTGAGCCGCTGTAGATGGCTTCCATCAGCGGGTAGTCGGTGGTGTTGGTCGCGCCGATCACCGACGCGCCGCCATAGTTCCAATAAGCGTTCGGGAACGGTGGAGAATCGAGCGGCGCCGGCGGGATGCGTGTCGGCGATGGTTGCGCCGGAGTCTTGCCGGTCCAGTCGTTTTTGTACGCCTGCGCCAGGCGAGCGAAGAAATTTTTGCCTTCGAGACCGGCTGCAGCATTGGAAGACGAGTCTGCAGCCTGCGCGCGGGCGTAATCACTGCCGCGAAAGAGTACAAGCAGCAGACAAAAGACGAGGCAAGAGCGAGGCCGCAAGAATTGCAGAAGCCGAAAACAGGTCAAGCAGTATTTCTCCGGATTAATCGGAGGGGCGCTTATTCAGAGAAGCTGCTTGTGAGTAGCGGGTTGCATTGGTCGACCGGGGTGATGAAGTCCGCGTGAATAAACGCGGTTGTGACGGCACGACTGGGGAGGACGCTCCGGTCGGGATGACAAAGTCAAACAATGAAATCCTGAGACAGAAGAAAACGGCGGCTGCATCTACCAGCCTGTCAGCAGGTGGCCCATCTTCTCTTTCTTGGTGCGCAGGTAATTCTGCGAATGCTCGTAGGGTTCGACCTCGGCGGGAACGCGCTCCACAACTTTAATTCCCGCGTTCTCCAGAGCCGCCACCTTGTCGGGGTTGTTGCTGATCAGGCGAACTTCCTTCACGCCCAGTTGGCGCAGCATCTCGGCAGGCAGCTTGTACTCGCGGTAGTCATTGTCGTAGCCGAGCCGCTCATTGGCTTCGACTGTGTCGAGACCGTTGTCCTGCAACTCGTAGGCCTGGAGCTTGGCCATCAGGCCGATGCCGCGGCCTTCCTGCTGTTCGTAGATCAGGATACCGGCGCCGGCACGCGTGATCATCGAGAGCGCCAGCTCGAGCTGCTGCCGGCAGTCGCAGCGCATGGAGTGAAAGACGTCGCCGGTGAGACATTGTGAGTGAATGCGGACGAGCGGCGCCTTGGCGTGAATGTCGCCCATTACCAGGGCGACGGCCTCTTCCTTCTGCGATCCCTGGCCATTGCGGACGCTGCCGTTCGTCTTTTCCGGCGCGCCTTCGAAACCGTAGATGCGGAACTGTCCCCAGCGGGTGGGGAAGTTCGCCTCGGCTACTTTCTTGACGACCAAATTGCTCACCTCACGATTATAAGCCGCGTCGCGACACGGCGATGTTCATGCGTCACAAAAGCGGCGGTCAACAACCAGCAATTGGCACTTGGCCAAAGCGCCTTGTGTCAGGGCACGACTTCAGTGGTGCCGATAGCCGGCCTTTCATGCATTGGAACCGGCTTAAGCCGGCGACATCTGCCGCCGACTAAAGTCGGCTCAGGATCTTTAACAATCCTGAACGGCACGACTGAAGTCGTGCCCTGACACAAGCACGCCGGCACCTACAAACAAGCACGCGCACGCCCTGACACAAGCACGCCGGCACCTACAAACAAAGCACACGCATGCCCTGACACAGAACTTCTGCTGCATTGGATTATCGAGAGCGGGTCCACGACTCATGCTCAAAAAGCGAGCGGCTCGGCAGTTTGACAGCAGTCCGTCGCCGACCCAAACTGACATCTCTAGATGCGGGCTGCGGATTGCCGAGGGCTAAATGCCAACTGCCGTCGCAAAAAAATGGGCAGCCCTTTCAGGCTGCCCGTAGCGCTTACGCTGTGATTTGGTTTAGCGATGTCCGCCGCCGCCGCCGCTGTGGCCTCCACCGCCGCCGCTAGAGTGGCTGGTGCTGCCGCCCCCGCTGTGGCTGGTGCTGCCGCTGGAGTAGTGCGGTGCCGAGTACGAGCTACCGCCGCTCCGCGAAGACGAGGGCATGGAGCCGCCGCCATAGGTGCGTGCCGAATAACTCGGGGTCGCGCTGCCATAGCTGCGGTTCGGATACGCGCTTGACGAGCCATAGCTGCGCTGCGCCGTGTTGCTGGACGCTCCGCTGTATGGACGGCTACCGCTATAGCTCGGGCTGGCCGAGTAGCTGCGATTCGCACCGTACGAGGTGTTGCCGTACGAGCTGCCATACGGACGGCTCGCCGATCCATAGCTCGACGAAGCCGAATACGTCGGAGCCGCGTGGTAGCTGTAGTTCGCCGGAGGCCGCGGCGCCGACAACGCCGCCGATCCGTGTCCGCCGTTGCCCGACGATTCATGCGATCCGCTGCTGTTGCCGCCCTTGGGGGCAGAGTTGCTCGGCGACGCGCTATGCGGAGTCGAGCTCTGCGGCGTAGAGCTGTGACCAGGCTGAGTCGCCTGGTTTGGATGCGCCGCGTTGGTGTTGCCGCCACCGTAAGGCTGCGAAGCCGTCGTGTGGCTGTTGTTCGCGGACTGGGTGCCGTTGGTGTTCGTGTGTCCGTTGGTGTTCGCGCCCGCAGCGCTACCGTTCGTCGTCGGGTGCGCGACCGGATTGCCGCCGGCTGAAGGCGGACGCGGTACGTAGTGTCCACCCATGCTGGTGGGCACATCGTTACGCGCCTCGGCTACGTTGCTATTGCCGCGCGCAGTGTTTGCCGTGCCGTTCTCCGGAGCATGCATCGTGTTCGCCGTCTGCGAACCGGCAGGCGTGTTCATGTGCGTGTTCTGCGCCGGAGTACCCATGTTGCGGTTCTCCGCAGCGGTGTTGCCGCCGAAGTTCGGCCGCGACATATTGTTGTTCGCCGCGCCGCCGACGTTCGCCGTGTGGTTAGTGTCAGCGCCGCCGAAAGCGTTCATGTTGCCGTGCTGCGCCGTGGCCTGGTTGGCGGTCTCGAGGTTCGCCGGCTTGTTGAAGCTACTCGCGCCGCCACGGTTGGCCGTGACCACGTTGCGATTAAAGGCTGAAGCCGGAGGCGTGTTGTGCGCCTGCGCCGCTCCACCAATCACCGACTGGCGAGTCGGGGTCGCATTCACGCCGCTCAACACGTTGCCCTTGCCCAGCGCAGAGGCCGGAACCGCTCCGCCTGCGCGATTGATCGCCGCGCCCGAAGTAAACGCCGACTTCGGAGCTGCAGTGACTGCACCCGCCGTGTTGCGGAAGCCATAGCGCGCGTTGGCCGCGTTGCCGTTGTAATAGTTGTTGGTAACGTTGGTTATGTTCGTGATGTGCGTGTTGGTGATGTTGACGTTGCGAATGTAGTTGTTGCTGACGAATCCGCCGCCGCGATACCAGCCGCCGTAGCCCCATCCGCAATAACGCGGATAGAAGGGTTCACCCCAGCCCAGCGGGAACCAACCGAAGTTGATGCCGATACCCCATCCGCCTCCGCCGAAGCCAAAGCCGATACCGAAGCCCGGTCCGCCGATCCAGCCCACCAGGGCCGGAGCGTAGTACGGATTCCAGTAGCCCACCGGTCCCGGAGCCCAGCCCCAATAACCGCCGTAGCTAACCCAGCGGCCATAGTGGAACGGCGCGAAGCCCCAAGGCTGATCGTCAACCCAGGTCCAACCCCAGGGAGCGATCCAAGCCCAGTGGCCGAAGCGATAAGGAGCCCAGCCTGTCGGCACGGAGTAGGGAACCCACACGTTGCCGTATTGCGGGGTCTGGGTCCAGCGGCCGTAGCCGTCAAGGTCCTGATAGCCGATCACGCCGGGCGAAACATACTGCGCCGACAGAGAACTGTCGAGCCGCTTGTCGCGTACCTGTGCCCAGTCGTCGAAGCCGTCGCGCGGAGGAGCTTCCGACGCCGTGTGCACCAGCGACGTGCCGCCGCTGAAGCGAATCTGCTGGCCGGAGTTGACGCGAACCGCTGCGCCTTTGCCGGTCGCCTCACCGTAACCGCTGCGCACCGTCACCACGCTCTGATCCTGGTTGGGGTAGACGTCGAAGCGATATACACCGGACTTCATAACGGTGAAGGCATAGTTGGGCGTGTCGATCTCGTAGACCTCGCCCTTCTCCAAATGTTTGACCGTAACTTCCAGCGTGCCCTGATCGAGTTCGATCTGCACGTTCTGGTCAGTGACGTTGGCAAGCGTGACGCTGGTCTCCGAGTTCATGCGGAGGAAGCCGTCGCCGACGTTGAGCTCAGCCTTCGAGTCCTTGTCCGTCCAGACGCGGTCGGACGAAGTCAGCGGACGATTCTGCTGAGCGGCGATCCAGTCGTTCACGCCGCCGGGCTGCGTCGACACCTGCCCGGACATGTATTGAATGCGCGCCACGCGACCCGGAGGGTCCTGCTGCTGCTGGCCGTTGTAGGCCTGATTGTTCTGGTCAGGAGCTCCCTGCGGCTGCGAAGGATACTGCTGCTGCTGCTGCGAGGGGTACTGCTGCTGCTGATCAGGGTACTGCTGTGGCTGCGAAGGATACTGCTGCTGATCAGGGTATTGCTGCGGCTGGCTGGGATACGTCGGCTGGCCGCTCTGATCGGGATAGGCTTGCGGTTGGGCACTCGGGGTCGGATAGCCGCCCTGGCCATCCTGCGCCCACACCACAGCTGTAGATAAAGCGACGAATAATAAGGCTACGAATATCGATTCGAAACGCCGCCGTGATTTCATTTTCAGCTCCTATCGCCTCAAACCCCTTACGGTCATCGTTCTCCTGAGGCGATTGCGCTTACCTGCAGTCCGCATGAGAACCTGGCGGACTGACAACATCTATAAACACAACATTTCAAAACGTGTTGCGCGTCGTTTTTTACACGCCGCGCGGCTAAATCTACACACAAAACTGAGGCGAACCTTAAATCATACTGCCAATCGCACTTAGCGCTCAGTGATTAGACGCAAGTTCGGTACCAGATGAGGCTGTTAAGTTTTGTAGCGAAAAACCGGGGCTCTTTTGTCGGGCCGCCTGCCCCTAGAACGATCGTATCGCTCATCCTTGCAAGTTATTTCGGCTCTATGCCGTAGACGCCTTCGCTGCCAGGCCTGAAGCCAGCGGTGGGCTTCCCACGGAGTTGCAAAGTTGACCTTCGTCGAGGGGAGGGGCGCGCTCCCTGCGGCCGAAGCTGCCCGCAGGGATATTGTGCTCCGCGACAACGGGCTTGTCGCTGAACGTCGGTTGGCGCCGCCGGTCCTTACTGGTTTGGCGGTTTGACGAAGTAGCCTGCGACCTTCCACTTGCCGTTGTCGAGCATGAGGAAGAGGGTCTCAACCGCATCGCCGACGGTTGCGAACTTCGTGTTGAATTGAAGCGTGACGTATTTTCCCGGAGGAGCGCCGGGCGGCACGGTCTCGGCGGCGCTCTTGAACTGACGCGATTGCAGCTTGCCCACCGGCGTGCGCACCTGACTCACCATTTGTTCCCACTGCTGCTTGGTGACTCGTTTCTGGAAAAACGACGAAGCCTCGTCCCAGCTTTTTCCATAGTCTCCGGCGTCGACGACGGCCAGCCAGTCCTGGGCGGCTTTGGTCGCAGCCTTCACGTTGGCATCCTGCGCAGAGGACTGCTGCGCGGCAGAGAAACTGACCACAAGAAATACGACAAGTAACGGCGCACACGCTTTTCGGAAAAACCTCATTCGCACCTCAATTGTTAGTGTAGCGGAGTGGTGAGGCAACGGGGACGATCGCCGCAGATGCCGAAGAGCACTTGTTGGCCTTTGGCACTTTGCACTTGGCACTTGTCCGAACTCGGCAATCGAAGATCCGCGGCATCTCGTCCGTCCACCTGTGTGTCTTTGGCTAATTTCTAACCGCCAAGTGCTGTCGTTTCCGCATCGAAACCAGCATGCAATTCGCGCGCAGATGTTGGATGTTGGCGCTGGTGCTGGTGCTAGGACTGTCTCTGCTGGCTTGGGCCGGCACACCGGGCTCGTTTCGCGGGACGATTGTCGACAACCCGCAGGCCGACAAGAATTGGATTTATGTGCAGGGTCGAAACGGTATGGCACGACGGGTCGACATCTCGCACGCCCGCGTGATCTACGACGAAGATGTGCCGGCGGCCGAGCGCCGTCCCAAGCCGGAAGAGGAGTTGAAGCCGGGCACCGAAGTCCGCGTCGAAGCCGAGCAGGACAGCGACGGCGAATGGCGCGCCAGCAAAGTGGAAATATTAAAGGCCGCGGTGAACACGCAACCCGCAGCATCGGGAAGCAATTAGCGATCAGCCATCAGCGAACGATCCGATGCAACTTCGATCGCTGCGTTTCGCCGACTCTCTATCGAATTCGCTTTTCAGTTAGCTCGACGCCTGATAGCTGACAGCTTCTAGCACATCTTGCCATGCATCGACGTGTACTGCAATCCGATCTCGCCGCAGGAGCATTGCTCGACCGAGTAAACGATGCAGGAATCGAACGGCCGTGAATACACATGCAGGCTGACGGCGCGCTCGTTCCACTCGCGGGGATTGCTGACGTCGTGCACCGGGTTCAGCGGGTCGACGGCCACAGGATTATTGACGGTGATGATGTCGGTGTCGGTGGGCTTGATGTCGCAATGATGCGCGGTCAGGTCTTCGGACAACAGCTTGTAGTTCTGCACCAGCAGACGTCCCATCGGCGCGGCCATCCAGCAGTTTTGTCCCTTGTGGTTGTGGATGGAGCTCTTCATCCCCGGCTCCCAGCACAGCGCGAGCAATTCATACAGCTCGGTTTTGTCGATGAGGTTGCGGGTGTAGTGCTGCGAATTCCAGAAGAGATATGGCTTCAGCGTCTCGAGATCGACGTGCGTCGACTGCATGTAGGCCAGCGTGCCTTGAACGCCGTCGAAGTCGCTCTGGGTCAGTTTGTGCAGCCCGCTGACGAATTCATCGATGGAAACCGTCTGCGCGGTTTTTTGTGAGGCTGTGGCCATGGGTACTCTCCTCTTGAAACTCCAGGGACAAACGGCTCATTCTACCCCAGTTTCCGCAGTTCCGCGATGTGAACGCCACCTCGGAGCTGGAGAAAAAGGCCTAAAATCTTGTGCATCGTGGCGGGGTAGCGGAAATCCAATGCGCGATGCCGTGATTCCAAGCATATAATGACCGCAAAAGCACCCCCGGCAAGGTGCTGCGTTCGGCCCCTGGAGTTCCCTAATGAAGTCACACGCTGTCGCAGCTGTGATCGCGTTGCTGATGGGTTTCTGCCTCGTAGGCGCGGCAGTGGCTCAGGACAATGCACAGACGCAACCCACAACGCAAACATCCGCAAACTCCAGCGATACGTCTCAGGGAGATAACAGCGCGAACACTCCGCCTGCTCCTACCGACGACCCGGCCAACACTGCGGCTACCGCCAGCGCGCCCAAAGAAACGCACAACAAAGACAAGAACGATATTGACGACATCGGCAATCGCAAGGTTGGCGGCACCGGCAAGAGCATGGGTGACTGGTACTCGATCGACACCGATGTGAAGATGGGCAAGCAGTACGCCATGATGGTCGAGTCCAGCGCGCGCATGATCCAGGATCCGGTGATCGTGGAATACGTGAACCGCGTGGGCCAGAATCTGGTGCGCAACTCCGACGCCAAGGTTCCATTCACCATCAAGGTCATCGACTCGGATGACATCAATGCCTTCGCGCTGCCCGGCGGATTCTTCTATGTGAACAGCGGCCTGATTCTCGCCGCCGACGATGAAGCCGAGCTGGCCGGCGTGATGGCGCATGAGATCGCGCACGTTGCCGCCCGTCACGCCACCCGCGAAATGACCCGCGCCAACTACGTGCAGTTCGCCACCATTCCGCTGATCTTCGTGAACAGCTGGGGCATCTACGAAGCCGCCAATGCGGCGATGAGCCTGGCGATTCCGGTGGCGTTCATGAAGTTCCAGCGCGGCTATGAGGCCGAAGCCGACTACCTCGGCCTGCAATACATGTACAAGGCCGGCTACGATCCCAACGCGTTTATCGCGTTCTTCGAGAAGGTGAGAGCGCTGGAAAAAGAAAAGCCCGGCGTGCTGTCGAAGACCTTCGCCTCGCATCCGCCGACCCCGGACCGCATTCTGAAGAGCCAGGAAGAGATTCGCAACATCCTGCCTCCACGGCCGGAGTACATCGTCGATACCTCCGAGTTCGATCAGACGAAGGCGCGGCTGGCGGCCTTTGAAGACCGCAAGAAAGTTCTCCCCAAGGACGACATCACCAGGCCTACGCTTCGCAAGACCCAGACTGCCGACAACGGTAACGGCGGCAATCAGCCGACTAACGGAGACGATCGTCCAACGCTGCAACCGCGCGATGATGACTACGCTTCGGCGCAGACGCCGGGGCAGTTCTAAGAACGCGGGTGCCCCGTTCAAGCGACGCTTGGGCGGGTCTGTTCGCTCTCCGCTTTTCGCCAGAGGCCGGTGCCTGCATCGGCCTTTTGATTTTTCCACGCGCATCGACGTTTCGCGAATATCTTCTCGAAGCATTTTCTGGCGAAGAGCGATCTGCGACCCGCGGCCTTCCCGTCACAATTCCTTTGCAAACGATTCACGCTGTCATGACAAAGTGCGTCGGCGGTCGACGTACGATTGCTGAGCGTTTGTGTCCACGGTTTTCCGGCCAGACGGGGAGCGGGACTTCAGGCGTGCAGAACTTGCGGATCAGGGTATCGGTTGAGCTACTGGCGGCGCAGGAGAGACGATCCCAGTGTTCAGAGATGACTTGATCGCGCGACCCGCTCCTGCACGCCTGGAGCCCCGCTCTCGAATCTTGGAGGCTTGCGAGCCAAGGTCGGATAAGTCCGCCGAAGGCGAGACGAAACTTCTTCAGCCCGGCGCCGAAGAGCCGGGTCACGCTTTCGCCTTCAACTCGAACACCGGATAATCCGCCGCGATTCCTTCGAACGCTTCCACGTCCGAACCGGCGGCGATGGGGAAGTATCGCTGCACCTCGGCCTTGAACTTTTCCAGATAAGCCTTCAGCAACTCCGGCTTGTCGCCGTCGACGATCGGCACCACCGCAAACGTCTGGCGATAGCTGCCGCGCTTCAACTCCACTTCGGCTGCGGCCTCGGCGTTGCGCACCCACTGCGTGCGTCCGCGAGGCGCGACCAGGTAACGTCGGCCCTGCAGTTCGAGTAGATCAATTGGCGTGGAGTACAGGTTGCCGGACTTGCGTCCGCGCACTTGCAATAGGAAGTGGTGTTTGAATCCGAGCCCGTGGCCGACCAAAAACCCAAAGATACGATTGAACAGGCGCTCGGCTGCGGTGGGCTGCCGGAAGCCAGCACCAGTACTTACTGACATCTCCCTATTGTAAACAGGGAAAGTTCCCGGAATGCTTTCCCCATTGGTGCTAATGGCTAGATTTGCTTTGCCTTTGCTGCAGCTCTCTGGTATTGTCCGCGGCAAGAAATCGACACCGTGAAGAATTCCCGCGCCACGGGGATGATTCGGGGCGGTGTTTCTCGATTCCACTCAGGGAGGATTGCATGGCCTTTTGCCCAAACTGTGGTTCGCAAATAGCAGACAATGTCGCATTTTGCCCGACCTGCGGAAAGGCCGTGGGCCAAGCGAATGCGGCAGCGCCTGTAGCCGTCGCGGCTGAACCGCCACCGCAAGCGCCACCGGTTGCCGCCAATACCGCTCCTGCCGTTGCCGCAGCACCACTGGCCGAGAACATCGCGGGCATGCTCGCATACTTCACCATCATTCCGGCCATTGTCTTTCTGCTCATCGAGCCATATAACCGGAACAAGTTTGTCCGCTTCCACTCGTTTCAGTGCCTGTTCGTTGCAGGCGCGCTCATCGTGATTCATGTTGGTCTATCGATCGTAAGCTACGCGCTGCCGCTCATCGTGCTGCCCATCTGGGGCCTGCTCGGTCTGGCGGAACTGGCGCTGTGGATTCTGCTGGTGGTGAAGGCGTATCAGCACCAAGTGTTTAAGCTGCCAATCGTCGGCGACATGGCCGAGAAGCAGGCGGGCGCGTAAGACTCGAAGGATCTCCAAGGGGCGGGGCGATCATCGCTCCGCTTTTTGCTTTGGGGAAGAGAGAATTGACCACGGAGGCGGAGAAGATCCAGCGCCGTGCCTTGTGTCAGGGTTCCCTCGCTCCGAGTTTTTATTGCCGGCCCCGCAATCGTGCCCTGGTGAACAACCCTCCGGCGAATTGAAGTCGGGTGCGTCGGGCCACATCGAGGACAGCGAATGACACTGCACATTTCGATGACGATGATCGTTCAGCATTTGTTGTTCATTTTCTTGCTGGTCGTCGCGCCGGCCTGGGATTTCTATGACACAACGCGCCTCAAGCGTGATCCGACTTCAGCCAACAGGATTCGCTACTATCGAACCCTCTGTTCCTGGCTATGGATTAGCGCCGTGATTGCCTGCTTCGTTGTCGGCTGGCATTCGATCTTCACGATCGCACCCAGCGCCGGCGAACTCACCTGGCTCTTCGGCAACATCTGGGTGCGCTACATCGTTGTGATGATCTTGATTGTGCTGGCAGCGATCATCGCGCTGATCTATCTGCAGGTAGCGTGGAAGCGGATTACGAACAAGCCGCGGCGCTACGCCGGCTCCGACATAATGCAGAAACTGAGCTACGCCTACCTGTTTCCGACGACGTGGACCGAGCGGCGCTGGTGGGTCCTGATTGGGCTGACTGCCGGCATCTGCGAAGAGGTGCTGTTTCGCGGATTTCTGCTGTACTACCTGCGCGACTGGATGAATCTGACCCTCGCTTTGTTGGTTGCGGCGGTGATCTTCGGATTGCAGCATTTGTATCAGGGAGCCAAGGGAGTGGTGTCGACGGCGGTGGTCGGTGTGCTGTTCGGGTTGTTGTTTCTGCTGAGCGGCAGCCTGATTCTGCCGATGGTGCTGCACGCGGCGTTGGATCTGCGGCTGTTGACGGTTCTGCGGCCACCCGAGAACAGTTCGTCTCATATTGTGTCATCCTGAGCGCAGCAACATCCCTTCAGTCGTACCGTAAGCAATGTCTATTTGATCAAAGCCGGCGAAAATCCCTGCCGCCGACTGAAGTCGGCTCTTGAATTCTTATGCAGTCTTGCGGCACGACTGAAGTCGTGCCCTGACACAAGGCTCGGAATTCAAGTCGACTCGTATCCAAGCTTGCAAGAAATCCCTCAGCGAGCTCCATGCCTCCGTGGTGAACATGCCCTTACGACAGAGTCTGTCCGCGGGAGTGTTTACTTTTTTGCGCTCCCCCAATGTCAGAATCGGCGGCGGTCGTCTATACTAAACAGCTTTGCCGTTGCCGAAAGGGGTCTGTGAGGATCAAGGTCTTCTACCACGACAAATGTTTCGATGGCGCCTGCTCGGCGGCGCTGTTCACGCGCTTCTATCGCGAGCGCATTCGCGAACACGCCGAGTTCCAGTACCAGGGCCTGGTGCACCGCGCCGGCGCGCTCTTCGACGAAGCCGACTTTACTGGTGATGAGAACGCCATCGTCGACTTCAAGTATTCGTCGTCGCCGCGCATTACCTGGTGGTTCGATCATCACCAGAGCGCATTCCTTACGCCCGAAGACGCCTCACACTTCGAGCAGGAGCAGAGCAATACCAAGTTCTACGATCCCGATTTTCGCTCCTGCACCAAGTTCATCGCCACGGTGACCGAGCAGCGCTTCGGCTTCGACCCGAGGCCGTTGGTCGATACCATCGAGTGGGCCGACATCATCGACGGCGCGCTCTACGACGATGCCAAGTCGGCGGTTGAGATGAAAGCGCCGGCGTCGCGGCTGACCATGCTCATCGAATCGAACCAGGACCCGGAGTTCATTCCGTCGCTGATTCCGAGGCTGGCTTCGAAGTCGCTGGCCGAGATCGTCGCCGAGCCGGAGATCGCCGATCGGCTGCCGGCGCTGCTGGAGCGGCATCGGCGCTCGATCGAGATCATGCGCGAGCGCGCCGAGTGCAAAGACGGCGTCATCTTCTTCGACGTCACCGATCAGGAGCTCGAGGGCTACAACAAGTTCGTTCCGTACTACCTGCATCCCGAGGGCGTGTATAACGTCGGGCTGAGCAAGAGCAGCTTCCGTACGAAAGTGTCCGTCGGATCGAATCCGTGGACGACGGCGACGTACATGGAGAACCTCGCCAAGATTTGCGAGCGGTACGGCGGCGGCGGACACGCGCGCGTGGGGGCGATCAGCTTTCCGCCGAATCGCTTCGATGAGGGACGGCGCGCGGCAGAAGAGATTGTTGCGGAGCTACGAGCCAGCTATCGCGCGCATCGGGAGAAGTGAGTTCTGGTTCCCTCGCAGAATTTCCACGTGTCAAGAATTGTCATCCTGAGCCAAGCGAAGGATCTGTGGTTCGCCTGTGCAGGAATGAACTCCACTTCTGTCCGGTCGCGAGGAACCGCAGATCCTTCGTCGGGCTAAAGCCGTCCTCAGGATGACAATTCATTAGGGCAATTCAGCTGGAACGATTCGCAGGTATTGCGCACCGAACGGGCTTGTGACTTAGCTTTGCGGCGCGCGAGTGGCGATGACCGCTCCACCGCCGGCGGCCTGTTGCTTGGCGTCTTCGGCGGCCTGAAGCAAGGCCCAGTCGTTCTGGAAGTCCGGCATGAGCTCGCGGTGTTTGGCGTTTACCGACAGCAGCGCGCTGGTCCGCGCCAGCAGCACCTGCATGGCGAGGCTGTAGTCGGAGCCGGCGCTCAGAATATTTTCCGCGCTCAGGCCGACGCGCCGCACCTGCCCTGCGTTCGTTACCTCCAGCCACGGCTGCTGCTGATCGTCCAGATACATGCGACTATGCGCCCGCAGATCGCGGAAGACACTGTGCACTGCGCGCCGGTCGGAGAGAATGCCGTCAGCGACCGCCGTTTCCAGGACTTCGTCAAAGCGCTCATGATACTGCTGCCATTGCTGGTCGGAGCCCAACTGGCTTACGCGCTCGGTCTCCAGCTCTCGCTGCAGCTCTTTCTGTAGCGCCTTGTCTCCGGAGTTCTTTGCCGCAGCAAGCTGCTTTTCGAGATCAGCGGCGTCAGGCGAAGGATACTTGCGCAGCTCGCGGTTGGGATCGAAGCGTCCGGTCAGCAGATACGACGCAGCCAGGACGGGTATGGCGTGGGCTTCCACCACAAACATCGGGGCCAGCCACTTCACCGACCGCACCGTCTGCTCCGTGCCTTCCTTGCAATCGGAGCTGCGCTTGTAGGTGCCCGGCACCTGCTCGATGCGCACGACGCGGAAGTCCATCGCCGGACGATGCTCGGCGTAGTGGCTGAAGCTACGCGCGATGGCCTTGGGGCCGGTCATGCCGAAGTCGTTGATCGGATCGCGATGCGCCGAGTGCGGAAAGTAGGTGTTGACCACCAGCTTCGCGAAGTCGGCACAGTTGCGTTTGAAGCCGCTGTAGTGGTTCACGTTGGCGCGGGCGTTGAACTCGCGGATGAACTCTTCGTCCTGGTCAACCGTGGTGTGCACTTCGAAGATGTAGATCTCGCGTACGAAGGCAGCGGCGATGGCGTCGCGCCAGTTGGCGTCTGGATTGTTGATGCAGTTCTCGCTTTGACATACCGACTGCATGTGCTCACGACGATACTGTTCCTGTAATACGGAGCGAATATCGGGGGAGGCAAACAACGGCTGCTGCCGCATGTCGTCGACGCCATACAGGTAGACGCTCAGCGGAACCACGTTCCACTGGTACGGCTGGTCTTCCTTGTAGTCGACGTAGTTCTGGATGACCGAACCCGGTTCGTCAGGCCGGCAGAGGCGCAGCTTGACTGGGGTCTCCGGACAGACGCGCGAAAGATAGACCGCCGAGTGGCCTTCGCCGGTAATTTCGGCGAAGCCAATCTCGAGATGCTCGTTCGGCTTGGCATTGAGTAATAGGCCGATGTCGGCGTGGGCCGGCACGATCGACAGGAGAATCGCGAGACTGAGAAGGATCGAATGGCCAAGCCGCATGTGGGTAAGTCGCCTGCTTAGCTTGAACCCACTTGCGGACTCAAATCTTCTGAGGAATTCCTTTAGGGAGATAGGCAGCATCAACTCTTACAAGATGCGTGCAGTTCGCCTGGTGCGCCGACTGTTTTGATAATAGTGGAAAAATTCTTCGACAAGCTGACTGC
>DATHQX010000058.1:0-19065 GCA_035482295.1 Verrucomicrobiia bacterium | reverse complement strand
AAGTTCTGGGCGGCATCGAGTCGCTCGACTACGGCACCATCGTCTCGGCGCGCAATACGACTTTCGGTTATCTCCCGCAAGACGGTCTCAAACTCTCGGGCCGCACCGTCTTCGACGAGTGCATGTCGGTCTTCTCGAACCTGCGCGCGCTCGAGCAGGAGATGGAAGAGCTCACGCACAAGATGGGTGAAATCGACCCGGCGTCCAACGAGTACGCGCAGGTAGCCGAGCGCTACCAGCGCATCTCCGGCCACTTCCACATGAACGACGGCTACGCGCTCGACGCGCAGGTGGGCACCGTGCTCGACGGCCTCGGCTTCAAGAAAGAAGACTGGACGCGCTACACCGAAGAATTTTCCGGCGGCTGGCAGATGCGTATTGCGCTGGGCAAGCTGCTGCTGGCCAAGCCGAACCTGCTGCTGCTCGACGAGCCCACCAACCACCTCGACCTCGAAACCCGTAACTGGCTGGAGCAGTATTTGCTCCAATATCCGTTCGCCTACATCCTCATCTCGCACGATCGCTACTTTCTCGACGTCACCGTCGATCGCATCGCCGAAATCTGGAACAAGCACGTCCACTTCTACAGCGGGAACTACGAAAAATATCTGGCGCAAAAGCAGGAGCGTCGCGACTCGCTGGTGGCTGCCTACAAAAATCAGCGCGAGCGTATTGAGCAGCTCGAAGCGTTTATCAACCGTTTCCGCTACCAGGCGACCAAAGCCAAGCAGGTGCAGAGCCGCATCAAGGAGCTGGAGAAGATCGAGCGCATCGAGGTGCCGCAGGACGAGCGCACCATCCACTTCACTTTCCCGCAGCCCAAGCCGAGCGGGCGGCTGGTTGTCGAAGCTATCGACGTCGGCAAGAGTTACGGCCCGAAGCACGTCTTCAGCGGTGCGAATTTCACCATCCAGCGCGGCGATCGTATCGCGCTGGTCGGGGTGAACGGGGCGGGCAAGTCGACGCTCATCAAGTTGCTGACCGGCATCGAGCCGCTGACCGAGGGAAAGCTGAACCTGGGCCACAATGTCGAGCCGGACTACTTTGCTCAGGACCAGTACAAGGAACTCGATCCGTCGCGCCGCATGCTGGACGATCTGTCCGACGTTTCTCCGCAGAAATCGATGACCGAACTGCGCGGCGTATTGGGTTGCTTCCTGTTTTCTGATGACGATGTGTTCAAACCGATCGGCGTACTGTCGGGCGGCGAGCGCAATCGCTACGCGCTGGCGCGCATGCTCCTGCACCCGTCGAACTTCCTGCTGCTTGACGAGCCGACCAACCACCTCGACATGCGCGCCAAGGACGTGCTGCTGGAGTCGCTGGAGAAGTTCAACGGCACGGTGGTCTTCGTCTCCCACGACCGCTACTTCATCGACAAGCTGGCGACGCGAGTATTCGAAATCGGTGATGGGCGGGTGGAAGTATTTCCGGGCAATTACGAAGACTATCTCTGGCGCAAGCAGCGGCAGCAGTCGGGCGAAGACAGCGAGGCGGAGCAGACGGCCTGGGC
The DNA here is from genome assembly GCA_035482295.1 of Verrucomicrobiia bacterium. Lineage (GTDB taxonomy): Bacteria > Acidobacteriota > Terriglobia > Terriglobales > Acidobacteriaceae > Bog-257. The sequence goes on along the minus strand of DATHQX010000058.1, from coordinate 17,552 downwards.
TCCCACGCTGTCAGACGTGCCAGGATATCAGGAACAGAAGTCGCAAGGCAGTTCGAAGAAGCGGATGAATCCCATCAAGCTGAAGCAGATGCAGGAGCGGCATCAGCAGGTGGAGCAGGGAATTGCCAGCCTGGAAGACGGCATCGCGGAGTGCGAGCGCGAGCTGCAATCGTTCGTCAGCGCGGAAGAGACGCAGCGATGGACCGAGCTGCTGGCACAACGGCGCTCCGAGCTTGAAGTCATGATGAGCGAGTGGGAGAGTTTGTCGCAGGAACTGGAAGGCAGTATCCAGTAAGCGGTTGTCAGTTGGCATTCCCTCTACAGTCAGTTGTCGGTGGCCAGCCGTCAGCGGCTGGTTGGCATCCGCTCTACAAGTTGTCATCCTGAGCGGAGCAGAGCTGCCGTTGCGCTGCGCAGTCGAAGGATCTGCGGTTCGTTGCTGGTGGAAGGCTCAGATTTCGAGAGGCGTCATCCCGAGCGCAGCGTCCGATCTGCCACCCCACAGTTTCTGATCGACAACAGCGCCATCGGCGCACCATACGTTAGCCCCGCCGTTCACGGCGGGGTACGATCGCACAACAGAAATCCGAGTCCCGCAGGGACGGCGCACGCCGTACTATCGGATTCCGGGACGAACCGCAGGTCCTGCGACTCCGCGTCCGCCCGCCGCAAATGCAGCGGCGGAAAAGCAAAGGCGCGGACGCTGCGCTCAGGATGACAATTCGTGGGTGGCGTAGAGCTACTGCGCTCAGGATGACAATTCGTGGGTGGCGTAGAGCTACTGCGTTCAGGATGACAATTCGTGGGTGGAGCACTTCCCGCAAGAGGCGAACAGCAGATCCCTCGTCGGCCTAAAGGCCTCCTCGTGATGACAAAAAAGGACTACCGGCAAATTGACCGCTGGCTACTGACCATCGACTACTGGCCACTGGCCACTAGCCACTGCGTTACGGCTTTCCTCCCGCATTCCAGGCTGGCGTGAAGCTGCTGTTGGCCAGCCAGCTTACCGGCGCGATCATGGAGCCGATGGCGCTGTCCAGGTGCGTCCAGTCGATTTTGTCGACGGTGTCGGTGGGCTGGTGATAATCGGTGTGCAGGCCGTAGCTCGACACGCTCTGGGCGACGATGCCTTTCTTGGCGAGTGCGAAGTTGTCGGAGCGCTGGAAGAAGCCCTGGTCCGGATGCGGATCTCCGACCAGCTGCGCGCCGTGCGCGGCCAACTCCGGTCCGAGGTTGGTGCGCTCCCATCCCGTCAGCCACAGCTCATTCGGCTTCACCTTCGGGTCGGCGCGGCCGATCATCTCGAAGTTAAGGTTGGCGACGATGTCGTTCAGCGGGAAGGTGGGATGCTGGAGGAAATATCGAGAGCCGATGAGTCCGGCTTCTTCGCTGCCGAAGAGCGAGACGACAATCGTGCGCTGCGGCGGTTTCTCTTTGGCCAGCGCGCGCGCCATTTCCATTACGGCGACGGTGCCCGAGGCGTCATCATCGGCGCCGGGATAGGTCTTGCCGTCGTGTACGCCGAGGTGATCGAGATGCGCGCTGAGCAGGATAATCTGCAGCGAGTTGGTCGTGCCCTCGATCTTGGCCAGCACGTTCCAGGTGTGTGTCGTCTCCCAGGGCGTCACGTCGGCATGAAACTTGATGGGCGCGCTGTCGGCGAGCGTCCACATCTGGTCGGCGGCGTCCTGCGTCATCAGCATCGCGTTGGGGCCGGAGGGTTCGTCGGCAAGTTTTTTCTCCGGGCGCGGCCCGCTTTTCAGCAGACGCTCGAAGCGCGGTTCCTTGTCGGCGGAGACCGGGATGATCACCATGGCGGCTTTGCTGCCGACCAGCGGTGCGACGATGTTCTCCAGCTTGCTGTCGGGTTTCAGTTTCAACAGGACAACAGCTCCCGGCTTGATCGAATCCAGCGACGTCTGCGGACCGGTGAGATCGAGCTTCTGCAGCGGGCCGCTGACGTCGGGCTGGGTGACGGCGAACAACGCCAGCTCTTTGCCTTGCGTCAGCGTGACCGTTGCCGAGCCTCTGGTGTAGGTGAGCGTCGGCGAGCCTGTGACCTTGCGCGTGGTGATCGAGCCGGTCTGGATGTACTCACCGTTTTCGGCGGCCGGCTTCAGTCCGTACGATTTGAGCTGATCGGCGATGTATTGCGCGGCATGATGCTCGTCCTCGGTGCCGCTGCCCCGGCCGTGGAGCTCGGGGCCGGCGAGGTATTCCAGATTCTTCTGGATGCAGGTTGCGCAAACGTCGGGGGACTTGTCGGCTGCTTGCAGTATGGGTGCGAGCAGCAGCAGGAAGAGCAGTTGGGCGCAGCGTTGAGGTTTCAAGGAATTGATTTTCGAGGGAAGACGGGACGGAGGTCAAGTTGGATGCGAGTGTAGGGGTCCTTTGACTTCGCGTCCGTAAATTCGCGGATACTCGCTGAGGATGACAAGACCAGGGCAGCGTTCCAGCCGGGGGCGAACCGCAGGTCCTTCGCTCCGTGCCCGCCTGACTCGCAAATGCAGCGAGTCAGAAAAACGAGGGCGGGCACTCTGCTCAGGATGACAAGCGCCAGGCCGCCGAATGGCGAGATAACAGGCCCCGGGAAACATGATTGTTGGCACCATCCGGCATTACTTTGGTTACCGGCAGTTCTTACATGTCAATATTGCGAATTGTAACAGTAAGCCGTAAGCGGAAGAATTTGCAGCAGATATAAATGCGGCGGATTTTGCGGTTTGGGGTACCCGGTTTGCTATGCTGGAAATAGAGTCGAAGTTGAGAGGAACCCGACCATGCGGTCGGGTTTCGTGTTTCAGGGAGAGCCGGAGCGGAAGCCCCGGTTTTATTTTGAGGATGCCGGGTTCTTAAGCTGCCCGTCGCCCATCCTCTCGCCAAAAGCAGGCGAGAAGGATGGGGCACCCGCTCATTTTGCCTCCCTGAATTTCACGGACGGCTGAATTTTCCGTGCTGGGTTGGCTTGGCGGGAACCAGCCCGACATGTCGGGCGCGGGACGAGGAATTCGCATCCAAGTCTCTCAGGAAAGTAGCTTACGGCAAGTCACAGGTTCTGGATATTTCGTCTATGTCGATTCGAGGTGGTGTTTGCTGGCTTTGGTGCCAACTGACGGCGGTGGCCACAGTATTGCTATGCCTGCCCGCCGGAGCACAGCTTCAGGGACCGACGCTTGGCGTTTCATCGTACGTGGGGCAGAACGTTTCTTCGGTTGAGGTTGCGGGCCGTCCGGATGTGAGCTACACCGACGTGCAGGGGCTGATCGCAGTGAAGCCCAATCAGCCGCTAACCGAGGAGCAAGTTAAAGCCACCATCACGGCCCTGAAGGACAGCCCGGGTGTGACCGACGTTCACGTCGATCTGCAGCCGTCGGCCGACGGCGTGCAAGTGGAGTTCGTGCTGCGTCCGGCAATGTATGTCGGCATGTACCAGTTTCCAGGGGCGCTGAATGAGTTCACCTACACCCGCCTGCTGCAGGTGGCCAACTACAATCCGCAAACACCTTACTCGGCCACGGACATCGCGCAGTCCGAAGACGCTCTGGTCAACTTCTTCCGGCAGCACGGATACTTCCTCGCCGAGGTGCAATCCAAGCTGCAGCAGGACAAGCAGAACGGGATCGTCAATGTACTGTTCGAGGTCCATCTGGGCAAGCGCGCCAAGTTCGGCAAGATCGACTTGCAGGGCATCACGCCGGAGGAGACCGCGTACCTGCAAAAGAAGCTGCGCGCGGTGATGGCTCGCATCCGCGGCGACTCGCTCAAGACGGGCATGACGTACTCCTACGGCCGTCTGCAGAAAGCCACGAACTACATGCAGAGCGAGCTCACCAAGCAGGACTTCGTCGCCGGAGAGGTGAAGCTGGTGGGCGCCGAGTACGATACGGCGACCAATCGCGCCGACATCACCTTCCACATCGTGGTGGGACCGGTGATAAGGATTCGCGCAACCGGCGCGCACATCTGGGGCCGCACCATGAAGAGCCTGGTGCCGATGTACGCCGTCAATCAGGTGAACGACGAGCTGATCAAGGAAGGGCAGCAGAACATCCTGTCGTACTTCCAGAAGAAAGGCTATTTCGACGCCAAGGTTGATGTGAACGTGGAACAGACTCCTAAGGGTGAAAACATCACCTACGACATCCACAAGGATGGCCGCTTCAAGGTCAAAGAGATCGCCATCAAGGGCAACAAGCACCTGAGCGAGAAAGAGCTGGGGCCTCACCTCAGCGTACAGAAGGCGAGTTGGCTGTTTTTCTCACATGGAACTTACAGCCAGCAGCTGGTGCAGGCCAGCGCCAAGAACTTGAGGCAGACGTATCAGGCGGCGGGATACAGCCAGGCGGAGGTCGTCCCGACCGTGAAGCGCGACAGCGGCAATGTGAACATCGTGTTCCAGGTGACCGAAGGCCCGCTGAATGTCGTGCGTAATCTGCAAGTGGTCGGCAACGACACCATGCCCGAGTCGGAGTTCGCGCCGAAGGGTTTAAATCTTGGACCTGGCAAGGCGTATTCGCAGGATCTGGTCGCGAAGGACCGCAGCCAGATCATGGCGAAGTACCTGACCATGGGTTATCTGAATGCTGGATTTCATGCGGTCGCAAAGCCGGTTCCGGGCGAGCCGAACCGTATGGACGTGACTTATCAGATCACCGAGGGCCCGCAGGTGAGGACGGCGACGATCATCACCGACGGACGCGGGCATACCAAGCAGGCGTTCATCGACCAGCGCGTGCGGCTCAAGCCGGGCGATCCGCTGAGCGAGAACTCGATGCTGGCGGCCGAGAGCCGCCTGTATACCCAGAACATTTTCGACTGGGCCGAGGTCGATCCCAAGCGCGCGATCACGGATCAGCCCAGCGAAGACGTGGTGGTGAAGGTGCACGAGGCCAAACGGAACTCGATTGTGTATGGCTTCGGATTCCAGGTGCTGAATCGCGGCGGTGCGATTCCGAGCGGTACGGTTGCAGTGCCGGGGCTGCCGGTGGTGGGCTTGCCGAACAATTTCGTAACCAGCCAGAAGACCTACTGGGGCCCGGACGGAACCTTCCAATACACGCGGCGCAATATGCGCGGTCAGGCCGAGACACTGAACTTCAGCGCATTCGCCGGGCGGCTGGACCAGCGTGCGGCCCTGACATACACGCAGCCATCGTTCTTTGGGACGAAGTTTGCGGGCAGTACCATTCTTTCAGGCGAGCACGACGCCGAGAATCCGATCTTCACCGACCGGCTGGGAAGCATCGGCTATCAGCTGCAGCGGCCGCTGAATGCGAAGAAGACCACGAACCTGTTTTTCAATTACAGCTTCCAGCTCACGCGCATCAGTGATCTGCTGATTCCCGACCTGGTGCCTCCGAACCAGCTGAACGTGCATCTGTCGACTGTGTCGGCCAGCTGGGTACACGATACGCGAGACAACGTGTTGGACGCGCATCGTGGCCTCTACATGAACTACCAGGTCGGCGTAAGTCCGTACTGGCTGGGATCGAATTTCAGTTTCGGGCAGTTCATCGGGCAGACGGCGTATTACAAGAATATTCACGCGGGAATCATTTGGGCGCAGAGCCTGCGTATTGGATTGCAGCAGGCGTTTAACGGCAGCGAAGTGCCGCTTAGCTCGGAGTTTTTCGCCGGCGGCGGCAGTACGCTGCGCGGCTTTCCGCTGGACGGCGCCGGTCCGCAGGAGACGATTCCGGCGTGCGGCAATCCCGACATTCCGTCAACGTGTACGAAGATTACCGTTCCACGCGGCGGCAATGAGTTGCTGATTATTAATGAAGAGTTACGCTGGCCGCTCGACATTATCAAGCAGGGATTGGGCATTGTTACGTTCTATGATGGCGGCAACGTTTTCCCGACCATCGGGTTTCATGATTTCACTGAGCTGTACAGCAATAACGTGGGCATCGGATTCCGTTACGCGACGCCGGTTGGGCCGCTGCGCATCGATATTGGCCGCAACTTGAATCCGGTTCCCGGAATCAAACCAACACAGTACTTCATCACCCTAGGTCAGGCATTTTAATTATGGCGATTCGGGACTTCGGACTTCCACCGCGCGAGCCTGGCAAGCCGTATCTGGTTCCGCCTTCGAAACATTCCGGATGGAGAAAGGTTGCCGGCTGGGCGCTCGGGATCTTCTGGCTGCTCAATCTTCTTTCGCTGATCGTGGTCGTCGTGCTGCTACACAGCACCAGGTTTCACAATTACGTGATTCGCACCGTGGAAGAGAAGGCGTCGGCGCAGCTCAATACACGGGTGACGCTGCAGAATTTCGCGATGCACTTCTCGAATCTCGGTCTCGACCTTTATGGATTGACGGTGTACGGCGTCGGCCCGGGTGCGGGTCGGCCGGTGCTGCAGGTCGATCACATGGGTGCGGGGGTGCGCGTGATCTCAATCGCGCACAAGCAATGGAACCTGGACAATGTCAGCGTCGATCATCCCGTGGTCAACCTGATGGTCGATGCTCAGGGGAACACGAACCTTCCTACGCCGCAGTCGAGCAACAGCAACTCGAATACGAATTTGTTCGATCTGGCGGTGCAGCACGCGTTGCTGGATCGCGGCGAGGTGTACTACAACGACCGCAAGGTGCCGCTGACGGCCGATCTGCATGACCTGACCTTCCGCTCCAGCTTCGACAGCAGCAATGGCGGCCGTTACTACGGCACGATGTCGTATCGCGATGGTCATCTGCAATACGGGACGTACGCTCCTGTGGCGCACGACCTGGAAGCGCAGTTCGACGCGCAGCGCAGCGGCATGACGTTGAGCAAGGTCACGCTGAAGGTCGGGCAGTCGCAGCTGATGATGAATGCGTCGCTCGACAACTACAGCACTCCGCACGTTCGGGCGAACTATGTCGTGATGCTGGCTCTGGCTGAGTTACGCACGGTTGTGAAGAACCCGTCGCTGCCGTCGGGTGTAGTGGTGGTGAACGGCGACGCCGAGTACACCAACACTCCCGGGCAGCCGGCTTTGCAGACGACATCGTTGGAAGGAACGATCCAGAGCCAGTTGCTGCAGGTGCGAACGCCGCAGCTCAACACCGACATCCGCAATCTGGGCGCGAATTACACGCTGTCCAAGGGCAATGCCGATTTGCGCAATATCAGCGCGCAGTTGCTCGGCGGCTCGCTGAAGGCTTCGGCCACGGTGCTCGATGTTACCGGCAAGCCGCAGGGACACGTGGTGGCGGCAGTGCGCGGAATTTCGCTGGCCGATTTGAAACGAGTGGCGAACTCCGCCGGACTTAAGCCGGTGACGATTGCCGGCTACGTCAACGCCAACACGGATGCGACCTGGGCCGGGGATATCAACAACATTCAGGTGAAGGCCGACGCCATCGCCGACGCGAAACTTTCGTCGGCGCAGGCGAACGCCAACAGCGGTGTGGTGCCGCTGAAGGCCGAGGTGCACGCGCGTTACAACGGGAAGACGCAGGAAGTCGCGCTCCAGAACAGTTACGTGCGCATGCCGCAGACGTCGCTCGATGCCAATGGCACGGTCAGCAAGCATTCGGCTCTGAAGGTCAATCTGGATTCAAACGATCTGCACGAACTTGAAACGATCGCCGACATGTTCAGCGCGCCGGGCACGCAGCCGCTGGGGCTGCAAGGGCAGGCAGCGTTCAACGGCACGGTGCGCGGGTCAACCAGCGCGCCGCAGATCGCCGGTCAGCTGAACGCAAAGAACGTGCAGGTGCGCGGAAGCTCGTTCCGGTTGCTGCATACCAGCGTGCAGGCGAGCCCATCACAGGTGTCTTTGCAGGGCGGTGATCTGGAGCTGGCACAAGGACAGGGCCGCGTGACCTTCGATGTTGAGTCGGGTCTGCATCAGTGGACGCACTCGCCGAATAGCCCGTTCAACGTCAAGCTGAACGCCTCGCAGGTTTCTCTGGAAGAGCTGGCGAAGGCAGGCAACGTCACCACGCCGATTACCGGCTCGCTGAACGCGAACGTCGTTGCTCATGGCACGCAACTCAATCCCATTGGGCAGGGCGAGGTCAGTCTGCGCAATGCAAATGTCTCGGGTGAGCCGATTAAGACTGCTCAGGTGAAGTTCAGCGGCACGGGCGACGAAGTTCACGCGAACCTGCTGCTGCAGATCGCGGCCGGCAATGCGACTGGGCAGATGACGTATTACCCGAAGCAGGAAGGGTACGACGCCATGCTGCAGGCGACCAACATCCAGTTGGCGAAACTTCAGACGCTGAAGGCGCGCAACATGGATGTGGCCGGCACGCTGAACCTGACGGCAAGCGGCAAGGGAACGATCAACGATCCGCAGGGGAAGGCGTCGCTTACGATCCCTGAACTTGAGATTCAGAAGCAGCAGATTCGCAACGTCAACTTCCAGGGCAACGTTGCCAACCACGAGGCAAACTTCACGCTGGGTTCAGAAGTTGTGTCGACACCGCTGCGCGCGCAAGGCAAGATCGCGATGGTGGGCGATTACAACGCCGACATCGCGCTTGATACGCCGGTGATCCCGCTGCAGCCGATTCTGGCGGCTTATGCTCCGGCGCAGGCGGCGCAGTTGAGCGGCAAGACCGAGATTCACGCTACCGTGCGCGGCCCGCTGAAGAACCAGAAGCTGCTGGAAGCGCATCTGAACGTGCCGACGCTGGGCGTGACCTATCAGACAACCGCAACAGCTTCGGCGAAACCTACGACCTTGCAGATTGCGGCGGTGACGCCGATTCGCGCTGACTACGCTGATGGCGTGCTCACGCTGCAGCCGGGCGAGATCAAGGGAACCGATACCGACATTCGATATCAGGGACGCGTGCCGCTGCAGGGCAATGCTGAATCGACGCTGAAGGTGGAGGGTGGCATCGATCTGGTGATCGCACAGGTCTTCGATCCCGAGCTCACCAGCAGCGGCCAGATGATCTTCGACATCAATGCGCAGGGCTACAGGTCACAACCCAATGTCGAAGGACAGATCAAGATTGTGAACGCCAGCTTCGCCACTCCCGATGCGCCAGTGGGGCTGACCAAAGGTAACGGTGTGCTGACACTGCGTCGCGACCGGCTCGACATCACCAGCTTCACCGGCAACGTAGGCGGCGGAACGGTGACGGCATCGGGTGGCGTCGCGTATCAGCCGAAGATTCAGTTCGCGCTTGGCTTGAGAGGTAACGATCTGCGGCTGCTGTATCCGACCAGCGTGCGTACCGATTTCGGCCTGAACCTGGCGATGACCGGCAACATGGACTCGGCACTGGTACAAGGGCAGGTGAATGTCAACGAGGTGTACTTCACGCCCGACTTTGACCTGACCAGCTTCATGGATGAGTTTGGCGGCGTGGCTTCGCCTCCGCCGACACAGGGCTTCGCCGACAACGTGAGGCTGAATATTGCGGTGCGCTCGGGTTCGGAGTTGAGCGCAGTGAGCCCGACGGTCAGCGTTCAGGGCTCGGCGAATCTGCGCGTGGTAGGCACGGCAGCCGATCCGGTGATCGTGGGCCGCGCCAATCTCAGCGGCGGCGACGTGATCTTCATGGGCAATCGTTACGTGGTGCAGGGCGGCACGGTGGCGTTCGTCAACAGCACGGAGACCGAGCCGATCGTCAACCTGCAGGCCACGACCTCGATCCAGCAGTACAACATCACCATGCGCTTCCGCGGGCCGCTGGACCGCCTGAAGACGAACTACACTTCCGATCCCGCGCTGCCACCCGCCGACATCATTCACCTGATCGCCTTTGGCAACACCGAGGAGGCGGCCAACGCGGCCCCGTCGCAATCGACTACGCAGAGCGCCGAGTCGCTGGTGGCATCGCAGGTGAGCAGCCAGGTGACCAGCCGCTTACAGAAGGCGCTGGGCGTCTCGCAGATCTCGCTCGATCCGCAGTTAGGCGCAACAACCGGCAATCAGCAGCAAGGCGCGCGGCTGACGGTGCGGCAGCGCGTGAGCGGCAAGATGTATGTGACCTTCTCGACCGACGTAACTACCACGCAATTCTCGGCGGTGCAGCTGCAGTATGAGCTGAATCGCAAGTGGTCTGTCAGCGGCGTCAGGGACCAGAATGGCGGGTTTGGCGTGGATGGCAGGTACCACAAGGACTTCTAGGCTCGTCGGACTGAAGTCCGCCTCGCTGGGAGATAAGGCGAGTCGTGATGGCACGGCTGAAGCCGTGCCCCTTCAAAGCACAGTAGCGACAACCTCTAGCTGGCCTGGGTTTGTTTCTTGGGATCGGCAGGGGCTTCGACGCCGTTATTCTTTTCGCGTCGATTGGCCGGCAGAAACACGCTGAAGCATGTGCCGGTGCTGCCGGTGGTCGTGGTCCTAACCTCGATGGTGCCTCCCAGTCGCTCGAGTATTCCTTTCACCACCCACAAGCCAATGCCAGTGCCTTGTTCTCCCTTAGTGCTGAAGAACGGCTGAAAGATCGATGGCAGGTTTTCCTGCGGGATACCGCAGCCGGTGTCGCAGACTTCCACGCGGATGCGCTCTTCGGGCGCCTGATCGATCAGGATTTTCAGGTCGCCCTTCTCACCGATGGCGTCGATGGCGTTGGTGATGAGATTGGTGAAGACCTGGCGCAACTCGCTGGGATAGATGGTGACCTCGCCGGTGACCGCATAGCTACGCTCCAGCTTGATCTTGCCTGCCTGCAGGCGCGGCCTGTACATGGCGCAAACGTCGTCGAGCAGCTCGGAGACCTTGGTCACCACGGGCAGCTTGGTCTCGCGATGCGGCGCCAGCGTCTGCTTGCTGATGTTCGCCAGCCTTCGCACTTCGCGGTCGGCGAGATCGACCAGCTCCGAGGCGTCGCCGTCGAGCGAGGGACTCTTCTTCAATAGATGCATCAGGTTGGTGAGCGCGTCGAGCGGGTTGTTGATCTCGTGTGCGATGGTGGCCACCAGGCGGCCGGTAGCGGCCAGACGTTCGGAGCGGCGCAGCGCTTCTTCGAGTTCGTCGTTCAGCTTGCGAATCTGCTCTTCGGCTACCTTGCGTTCGGAGACGTCGCGGATGGCGCTGGTAACGAACGTCCCGTTTTCCGTGGTCAGTGGGCTGAGGCTGATCTCGACCGGGAACTCGCTGCCATCTTTGCGCAGGCCAAAGAGTTCCAGGCCGACGCCCATGGGACGCACATGTGGCTCGGCAAAAAAGTCGCCGCGATGGCGCGGGTGCTGTCCGCGATAGCGTTCCGGAATCAACATCTCGACCGGGTGTCCCACCAATTCGCCGCGGGCGTAGCCGAAGATCTTCTCCGTCTGCGCGTTTACCAGCGTGATCTTGCCGTGCTCGTCGACAATGACCATCGCGTCGGGAGCGGCTTCCAGCAGAGAGCGAAACTTGTCTTCAGCTTGTTTTCGCACAGTGATATCCCGTATGGCGCTGGCTACCAGCAGGCCCTCGGAGGTCTTGATGGGGCTGAGACTGATCTCGAGCGGAAATTCGCTTCCATCCTTACGCAGTCCAAATAGCTCCAGCTCTTCACCCATGGGGCGCTGGCGCGGGTCGGAAGAAAACGATCCGCGATGATGCAGATGCCGATCGTGAAAGCGCTCGGGGATCAGCACTTCCACCGGATAGCCCAGAAGCTCGCGCCGGCCATAGCCGAACAGCTCTTCTGTCCGCGAGTTAACTAGTACGATGCGCCCGTGCGAATCGACGATGACCATCGCGTCCGGCGCCGATTCCAGAAGCGCGCGGAACTTGTCCTCCGAACCTTTGCGCGCCGTGACATCTCGAATGGCGCTGATGACCATGCGGCCTTGCGGCGTCTCCAGCGGGCTCAAGCTGATTTCTACCGGAAACTCCGTACCGTCTTTGCGCAGCCCGTAGAGTTCAAGTCCCACGCCCATCGGACGCACGTGGGGATCGCCGGAAAAATATCCTGAACGATGGCCTGGGTGCTTGGCACGAAAACGCGGCGGCACCAGAACTTCGATCTTCTGGCCGGTAAGTTCAGCGCGGGAGTACCCGAAGATCTGCTCGCATTGGATGTTGGCAAAAACAATATGACCCTGCTGATCGACGACGAGCATCGAGTCGGGGGCGGCGTCGAGGATGTCCCCGAAGTTCGCTTCAACAGAGATTTCCATGGATTGTCCGGTGACGCGATTCTACCCGACAGTAGCGTTTCCCGATATGAAAAAAGCCCCACCTGAGTTTCCTCAGGTGAAGCTTGAGAATTCTTTGGCAACATGCTGGAGTGATTATCTAACTTTGAACAGTAATGTCGCGGTGTAGCCGGAAGGTCAGGCGGCGTTCGACGCCGAAACCTACGTCCTTCTTGCCGGTAAGCAGGGCTGTGGTGGTGCCTGCGGCCGCGCCAATGCCACCGCCGATGAGAGCGCCTTTGCCACCGCCCGCCAGGGCGCCGATCAGGGCGCCGCCACCGGTTCCGCCGCCAATCCATCCTAAGTTGCGCTTCTTGTGCGAGCCGCCGCGCGCGACCACATCGGAGGTTGCGACCGGAATCTTCTGTTGTCCAAGGGTCACGCTGTCGAGAGTAAGACCGATTTCGCCGGGATGATGCAGGCGTCCGGAGCGGCGGGCCACGACGACGTGTCCGGTGACAGGCGTGCCCGCGGGAGCGATGACTTGGTTGTCGGCCAGCAGCGGCTGATCGAGCACAGCTTCAAAGCGCTCGCCCGGTGCAGCCGAGGCGCTGGAAAGCGACTGCTGCAAGCGCACGACCACCGACGTGCCCGCAGGGATCACCAGCGCCTGCGGCGGAGCTGGATTGTTTTGTTCGGAGGTTGCGGCGTTCTGCTGGGGAGCGGCGTTGCTTGCGTCCGTGTTGGTCAGAGTGGTGTCGGTCTGGGCCGAATCCGAATTGGCCAGCGTGGGCGCGTTGTTGTTCGCGTTCTGCGGCGGCTGCGGATTCGTCGGCGACATAACGTTCGCATTCGACTGGTCGGTGGACTGGCCGCTCTGCGCGCTTTGCGTTGAATGACGGTTGCATCCCGACAGCACGGGGAGAAGGGTCAGCAAGAAAATCGCAGCAAAATAATGAACTCTCTTTGCCTGCATAAGACGGGCCTCGCAAATGTAGTCAGTCATGTAGGAGCAAAGAGCGTGCCATTCTGCAAAAGCATAGACAGCAACGACTTTCGCGCTGCGTGAACTGAACAACAGGGAACTTTCTACACGCTTCAGGAACTCTCGTTATCGCGGTTAGCGACGGCGGCCATTGCCTGCCACTAGCTGTATGGGTTCGGGCGCGGGCTTGGTTTTCTGAGAGGCGACAGCGAGCCGTCCAGCAACTTTTGAGACAGCACGCGCTTCACTGTGCTTCAGGTGAGTCTCGATGGAAGCGATGACGAGATGTTTCCCGTGGCGAATGGAGTCCGATCGCAGCAGATACAGGCGGCTGGAGGCCTCGACGACGATACCTTTGTCCAGCACACGATCCAGCAGATCGATGAGCTCCATTCCCGCTGGCTTGCGTACCAGACTCATATTGCGGCCCCCCTGAACGAGTTCCAGTGATTCGGCCAGTCCAACGTGGCGGCACGTATATTCGAGATGAGGCTGGGCGCAGAACTATTACGAAAGGATGCCCCCTGTCTCATCAGGGATGCCCTTCACCCTGCCGCATAAATTGACTACCCGCCGCATGTCGTACACTGGAAAATTCGGAGCAGAGTAGATGCGTCACTGTATTGCATTGCTGATGGCGGCGGTTTTCGTCGCAACGGTTGCCGCAGGAGCACAGGAACCAAGTTCGCAGACGGCAACGAATCCACTTCCTCCCGTGCCGGGCAAGGTGTTCACCATCACGCCGGAGCCGGGCTTTCACAATGAACCGGCGATTGCCGTGAATCCTGGAAATCCCTTGCAGGTTTTCGCCGCCTATCAGGCGCACGCCAGCGTTGTGTATTCGCAAGACGGCGGCGCGACCTGGACGACCGCGAAGGGCACAGCTTCCACCGACTATAAAGTTTCGGGCGACGTGGCTGCGACCTACGACAAACATGGGGCAGCGATCCTTTGCTACATCGCCTTCGACAAGCTGGGCACGGACAACTACTGGGCACGCGGTGCGACGCGCAACGGCATCTTCATCCGCCGCTCGGCGGACGGGGGTATGACGTGGGAGAAAGATGAGCACGCGGTCATCGCGCAGCCGACGAAGCCGGGCATTCCGTTTGAGGACAAGCCGGGCATTGCCGCCGACAACACCAACAGCAAGTTCGCCGGGAATCTGTATGTCGGCTGGACGGAGTTTCGTCTCGATGAGAGCGTGATCAAGTTTTCGCGCTCAACTGACGGCGGCGTGAACTGGTTGCCCGCGATTGAGATCAGTACGCATCATGGGTTGCCGCGCGACGATAACGGCGCGGTGGAAGGATTTTCGGCTACTGTAGGAGCGGATGGCACGGTCTACACGGTGTGGGCCGACGGCGATTCGCTGGCGTTTACCTCGTCCCGTGATGGTGGCAAGAGCTTCGCCAAGAGTCGCAGCATCATTCAGACGGCGCCACTGTACTTCGCCGTCGAGGGCCTGGATCGGGCGAACGGCTTTCCACAGCTGGGGATCGATCCGCATCACGGCAAGCGCGGGCGGCTGTATGTGACCTGGAGCGACTATCGCAGCGGCGATATCGGGGTGTACTGCGTGACCTCGGATGATGGCGGCAAAAAATGGAGCGCACCGGTGCGCGTGAACTCCAATGCGGTGCACGACGGGACCGATCAATTCTTCCAGTGGCTGTCAGTCGATGCGGTTACCGGAGCGGCGAACGTGATCTTCTACGACCGGCGCGGGGACGAAGACAATCGCAAAACTACGGTGACCCTGGCCCGCTCGACCGACGGCGGCTCGACTTTTACGAACTACGCATGGACACGTGAGCCGTTTGTCTCGACGCGCGACGAGTTTATCGGGGATTACACGGGCATCGCCGCGCTGAACAATAAAGTGTATGGGACGTGGACGGAAGTGGTGCCGCCGGAGCAGCCGAAAGAAAAGAACGCAATCCAACAGAATCGGTATCGGCCGCATACGGTGGTGAAGGTGGGCGTGGCGGAGTTTGGGAGCAAGTGAGGGTCGCGTAGAGGCTTTTACGTATTTCGAATTGTCATCCTGAGCGTGGCGAAGGATCTGCGGTTCGCCCACTCAGGCAGATTGTCATTCGCGACAGGACCGCAGGCCCTTCGTCGGGTGAAGCCCTCCTCAGGATGACAATTCATGACGAGCTTGCTAGGGCACGGCTGAAGCCGCGCCCTGACACAAAGCAAAACCCGGCCTTGCGGCCGGGCTTTTCGTGGCAGGGCTGAACGCGCTACGCTTTATGCTGCCTTCACGAACTCCAGCGACGCCGAGTTCATGCAATAACGCAATCCCGTCGGACGCGGGCCGTCGTCAAAGACGTGGCCGAGGTGCGCGTCGCACTCGGTGCACAGCACCTCCGAGCGTGACATGCCGAGGCTCACGTCCATCGACGTTTTCACGTTCTCTTTGGCAATTGGCTCCCAGAAGCTGGGCCAGCCTGTGCCGGAATCGAACTTGGTCGCCGACGTGAACAGCGCGTTCTTGCAGCAGACGCAGCGGAAGATGCCCTTGGCGTGCAGGTCCCAGTACTGGCCGGTGAAGGCGCGCTCGGTGCCGGCGTGCCGCGTCACCTGATACTGCTCGGGGGTCAGCTGCGCCTTCCACTCGGCGTCGGTCTTCACAACTTTCTGCACGCGCTTGGGGCCGATCTTCTCGCCATCGTCCTTGAATTCGACGATCTCAACGTAGCCGGCTTCCTTGGGTGCAGCTTCGGCTTCGGAACTCTTGAACAGACTCATGAACGCTACTCCTGACAAGGTTAAGAAACTGGTTTTCAGAAAATTTCTTCGATCGCTCATAGTGTACTCACTTGCTGGCGGCCATGGCCGACGCGTTGCTTTCGGTCAGCTGCGCCCGGTAGAGCTGCGGATACAGCTGCTGCAGGTTCTCGACCTTGGGCGCGTCGTAACGCGCGATGTACGGGTTGTCCGGGTGCAGCGTGGCGTAGTTCTGGTGATAACGTTCGGCCGGATAAAACGCTTTGAACGCCACCACCTGGGTCGCGATCTTGTGCTTGTAGACCTTGGCCTCGGTGAGCTGCGCGATGTAGGCGTCGGCAATCTTCTTCTGCTCGTCGTTGGCGTAGAAGATGACCGAGCGATACTGCGTGCCCTGGTCCGGATACTGCTGGTCGACCTGCGTAGGATCGTGCGCCACCGAGAAGAACACCTGCAACAACTCGCCGTAGGTAATCTTTGACGGGTCGTACACGATCTGTACGGACTCGGCGTGGTTGGTCGTGCCGGTGCTGACGGTTTCGTAGTCGGCCGTGCTCTTTGATCCGCCGGAGTAGCCGGAGGTCGCGCTGACCACACCCTTCACATGCTGAAAGACCGCCTGGATGCCCCAGAAGCAGCCGCCGGAAATGGTTGCCATCTGTTGGCCGGGCTTGCTGGCCAGGGACTCATCGACAGCCGGCTTGGGCAGTGTCGATGGTTTCTCGCTCGCGGAAACGGGCCCGCGAAACGCGAATCCAACAATGGCCGCAATCAAGATCGCCAATAAGCCATAACGCAAGAATGACTTCTGCATAAATTGTCCTCTTTCTGCTTACCGCCCCACGTAACCATTAGAGTCCCGATTTCGCCGAAGGTTACAAGCCATCCGGAAGGCGGCCGGGGCCGTTATAGTATTTGGGGCGATCATAAGGAGTACGTATCGGTGGCTTACTCAGATTTAGAGCCGGAAAGCTCACATTCCAGGCCGGCGCGCCTGCTGCTGACGTGGGGCTCGTTGGCCCTGGCGGCGGCCGAAAGCCTGTGCGTGGCTGCCGTCGGCCTGAGCGGACTGCGCGTGGCGATGGGGCTGAGCTCGCTGCTGGCGGCAGGAGCGAGCGGCCCGGCACACGGCTGGCATCAGGAGTGGATTCGCGTGCCGCTGCTGACGCTTGGAACCGTTGGCGCGTTGTTGAGTTTGCTGCTGTTGTGGAATGAGGAGAAGCTGCGAAGGAACCCCTCGGCCGCGTGGCGAATGAAACCGCTCACGCCGAAGCAACGGCGGGTGCGATGGTTCCAGTTGATCGCCGCGATTGTGACGCTGCTGCTGGTGATCGCCGAGGTGGTGACACATCCGTGGTTTCACCGCGAGTTCTGACGCGGCCCTCTCCCGGATTTGTCATCCTGAGCGCAGCGGAGGCGCAGCTGTAGCGAAGTCGAAGGACCGCTGGTAACACACGGAATAAGGCTCACTGACGTCCCGCCGCAAGCGGATGAAACCTCTTCAGCCCAGCGCGGAAGCGCTGGGTTTCCGGCATCCTCCAAAGAAAAGAGCCGGCTTCAGCCGGCGGCACATCAGTCGTCCCCGAAGGGACTCTGGAATCATTTCGCGTTCATCACCCCCGCCCTGAAGGGCGGGGCTATCTTCTTTCTCGCCTACGGCGCTCTGTCAGTGGCGGCTCGAAGATCTTCACTCTCCCCCAATCTCCTCCTGCAACTTCGCGTGCAGCCTCTCGCTATACCCCACCGGCAACTCGAACGTCCGATCATCGGCGATCAGGTACAAAATGTTCCGCGTGGAGTCGAGCACGGCG
>DATHQX010000057.1:0-4862 GCA_035482295.1 Verrucomicrobiia bacterium | reverse complement strand
GAGGCGGTCGGCATGGATCATCATGAGCCCTGTGTGCAGCAGGCGGCTGAGTGGCTGCGCATGATGCAGAACTCCGACGGCGGCTGGGGTGAGACCTGTGGTTCGTACGACGATCCCAACACGAAGGGCGTCGGCCCGAGCACGGCTTCGCAGACCGCGTGGGCGGTGATGGGCCTCCTGGCTGCTAACGATACACGCAGCGACTCGTTGCAGCGCGGCGTGGCTTATCTGCTGAAGACGCAGCGCAAGGATGGATCGTGGGATGAGCGTTTGTACACGGGAACCGGCTTCCCGCGCGTGTTCTACCTTGAGTACACCATGTACCGTCAGTATTTCCCGCTGCTGGCGCTGACGACATACACCAAGGCGACTTCGGTGTCGGAAGAAGAGCGCCTGAAAGTCGTCAAATACAGCAGTCAGTAGCCAGCCGCCAGTTGCCGTTTGGCCTGGCCAGATATCAGCGCCCAAGTGAGTTGTTTGCAAGGGCACGCCTTCAGGCGCGCCATGAAGGGCGTGCGGAAAAAGTAGAGCCGGCTTTAGCCGGCGAAAGGCTGCCGCCGACTAAAGTCGGCTCGGGATTCTAGGAAGTTCGTTACGGCACGCCTGAAGGTGTGCCCTTTCAAAGCGGCGGAGAAAGACGGGGCATCCGGTTTGTTTGCTGATGTTCTTTAACTGGCAACTGACAACCGGCTACTGACAACTGGTTTTCATGCACTGTTTTGTCACAGGAGCGACTGGATTTCTGGGTAGCCAAGTTGCCCGGCAGCTACTCGCGCGCGGCGCCGAGCTGCGGCTGCTGGTGCGGCCTACCAGTCGTCTCGACAACATTGCTGACTTGCCAGCCGACCGCGTTGTCGGCGATCTGCGCGATGCGGATTCTCTGCGCAAGGGAATGGCGGGTTGCGAGTTCGTCTTCCACGTTGCCGCGGATTATCGCTTGTGGGCATTGAATGGGCAGGAGCTGTATCAGTCGAACGTCGATGGCACGCGCAACCTCCTGGCGGTGGCGAGAGATTCAGGAGTGCGGCGGGTTATCTATACGAGCAGTGTGGCGACCATGGGCTTCGGCAATAACGGCCGCCTGACTGATGAGAATTCTCCTGTCAGCCTGGAGAATATGGTTGGCGATTACAAGCGCAGCAAGTTCATGGCAGAGCGGTTGGTCATCGAGGCCGCGCAGGGCGGACAGGATGTGGTGATCGTCAATCCCACCACGCCGATCGGCGAGCGCGATATTAAGCCGACGCCGACCGGGCAAATCGTCGTGGACTTTCTGCGGCGCAAGTTTCCAGCTTACGTCGATACAGGTTTGAACCTGGTCGACGTCGTCGATTGTGCCGAGGGACATTTGTCGGCGATGGAAAAGGCCAGGCCGGGCGAGCGGTACATCCTCGGCGGCGAGAATCTGACGCTGAAACAGATCCTCGACAAACTGGGCGCGATTACCGGATTGCCGTCGCCGAAGATCAAAGTGCCGTACGGCGTGGCGCTGGCCGCCGGTGCGTGGGGATCGTTCGTTGTCGGCGGCATAATGAAGCGTGAGCCGCGCGCGACCATCGAAGCCGTGCAGATGTCGCGCAAGAAGATGTTCGTCACCAGTGCCAAGGCCGAACGTGAGTTGGGTTGGAAGCCGAGTGCGGTGGACGCAGCCCTGCGACGTGCGGTGGAGTGGTTCAAGGCTCACGGATATGACGCCTAAACCGGTCGCGGTTATCGCCGCGATGCGGGTGGAGTTGGCGCCGATGATCGGCAAGCTGACGGCACGGCGGGTGAAGGGCGTTGATCTTTACGAGCTGCCGAATGCCGTGGTTGCAGTTGGCGGTATCGGTGAGAAGTTCGCGCGACGCGCAGCCGAGGTTGCGATCGAGCACTCGCAGCCAAAGCGGCTGATCTCGGCGGGAATCGTCGGTGCGTTGTCGCTGAAGCTGAAAGTCGGCGATGTCGGACGCATTCGCGAAGTGGTCGACGTTGCCACTGGCGCGCGCTACAACGGGGGCGATGGCGACTGGGTGCTGGTGACCTCGCAGGACGTAAGCGACGTCGCGGAGAAGCAGCAGTTGCTGACCAAGCACGGTGCCGACGTTGTCGATATGGAAGGTGCCGCGGTTGCGCAGGTCGCCAGAGAGCGCGGGCTGGAGTTTGCCGGGCTGAAGTCGATTTCGGATGACGCGTCGTTTGACATGCCGCCGATGAATCGCTTCATTGACCACAATGGCCGCTTCGCCACCGGCAGGTTTTTGATGTACGTAGCGCTACGCCCGAAGTGGTGGGCAACGCTGGGCAGGATCAAGCGCAACAGCGAGTTGGCGACGAAGAACCTGTGCAGGGAGTTGGAACATCTATTAGAAGGCAGTTGTCAGTAGCCGGTTGTCAGTTGTCAGCGTGGATACACCGCTGCTTTGAAACTGACAACTGACAACGGACAACCGACAACCGACTTATGTCTGTAGCGACACAACTAACTAGCAAGGTCGGCAAGCACGCGATTCCCGCGAGCATGCGGGCTGCTGTCTACTATGGCGTGAACGATGTCCGCCTGGAGACCGTTCCGGTGCCTCAGATCGGCCCGGGCGAATTGCTGATTCGCGTTCACAGCTGTGGCATCTGCGGGACGGACCTGAAGAAGATTTCCACCGGCTCGCATTCGGCGCCGCGAATTTTTGGACACGAGACGGCCGGGACCGTCGTCGCCGTCGGCGAGGGCGTCACCAGCTATCAGCTTGGCGACCGGGTCATGGTCTTTCACCATATCCCCTGCCGCGACTGCTATTACTGCCAGCATAAAGTATTTGCCCAGTGCCCGACCTACAAGAAGGTGGGCGCGACAGCCGGCTACGAGCCCAGCGGTGGCGGTTTTTCCGAGTACGTCAGGGTGATGGACTGGATCGTGCCAAAAGGCGTCGTCCGCATTCCCGACGGAGTCTCCTTCGAGCAGGCGTCGTTTATCGAGCCGGTCAACACGTGTCTGAAAGGTATTGAAACGCTTGAACTTAGCGCGGGAGAAACGGTTCTGGTGATTGGCCAGGGGCCGATCGGCATCATCCTGGCGGTGTTGGCCCGCCGACGCGGCGCGCGGGTTATAACTTCCGATTTGTTCCCGCAGAGGCTTACAATATCTAAGACGTTCGGCCTGAACGAGGATATCGACGCGTCTAACTCCGATACCGTGCAGACCGTTAGGGCGCTTACGGAGGGCCGCGGGGCCGATGCCGTTATTCTTGCGGTAGCCGTAAATGGTTTGATTCGCACCGCTATGGACGCAACCCGTCCGGGAGGCCGCGTTCTGTTATTTGCGCAAACCCAGCATGGGGAAGCCATGATTGACCCTGCAGCGGTTTGTGTGGACGAGAAGAGTCTCCTGGGTTCCTATAGCGCTTCCGTGGACTTGCAGGAAGAATCAGCGCAGTTTGTGCTGAGCCGGGAAATGGATTTGGAACGGCTGATCAGCCACCGTTTCCCTTTGAGCGAGTCGGTCGAGGCATTGCACTTGGCTGCCCACCCCAAGCCCGACTCCATGAAGATCGTGATTCAACCGGGCAGCGAATGGAAGGACGAGTAGCGTGAAGGGACAAATGACAGCGGCAGTCCTCTATGGCAAAGAGGACGTCAAAATCGAGCAGGTACCGATCCCCATCCTCGAGGAAGGGGAAGTACTGGTCAAGGTGCAGGTGGCCCTGACCTGCGGTACCGACCTGAAGGTGTACCAGCGTGGCTATCACGCGCGCATGATCGTTCCTCCGGCACTGTTCGGCCACGAATTGGCAGGTGTCATCGAAGAGGTAGGACCCAACGTTAAGGGTTTCAAGAAGGGCATGCGTGTGGTGGCGCTGAACTCGGCGCCCTGCGGCAGTTGCTTTTACTGCTCCAAGCACCAGGAAAATCTTTGCCAGGACCTGCTCTTCAACAACGGCGCCTACGCCGAATACATTCGCATCCCACGCCGCATCGTCGAAAGCAACATGCTGGCGATTCCGAAGCACGTGAGCTTCGAAGAGGCCGCCATCGTCGAGCCGCTGGCCTGCGTTCTCCGCGGCCTGCATGAGACCAAGCTGGAGATCGGCGATACTGTGGCCGTTATTGGCGCGGGTCCGATCGGCTTGATGTTCGTACAGGTAGCCAAGCTGACTGGCTGCAACGTGATCTCGATTGTGAAACGCGATTCGCAGGTAGCGGCCGCGCGTCACGCGGGAGCCGACAGCACCGTGCAGATCACCGAGGTCGACGATCCGGTGAAGGCGGTCCGGCGTCTGACCAACGAAGGCCGCGGCTGCGACGTGGTGATTGAAGCTGTGGGACGTCCTCAGGCATGGGAGTGGTCGATCGACATGGTGCGCAAGGGCGGCACGGTGAACTTCTTCGGCGGTTGCGCCAACGGAACCACGGTCGCGCTCGACACCCAGCGGCTGCACTACAACGAGCTCACGCTGAAGGCGACCTTCCATCACACGCCGGAGACGGTGCGCAAGGCGTTTACGCTGCTCTGCGAGCGGAAGATCAAGGGCACCGACTACATCACCGGAGAAGCGCCACTGTCGCGCCTGCAACAGGTTCTGCGCCACATGCTGAACCGCAACGGCGATATCAAGACGGCGATCATCCCGGGGCAGTAACAACAGTCGCCGGTTGTCAGTGGTCAGTTTTGGGATGCGTAATGATCTAGAAGGTGCTCCGTTCTAGCCTTCCTTTGGCTAGGGAGGGGTAGTTCCGCGACACAAGCAGAATATCCCCGGTAAAATTCCTTAGATGTCCTCCATTCCAACCGATCGTCGCGTGCAGTTTTCGCAGCCGGAGCTTGCGGCCGGGTGGCAGTCGTTGCCGCCGGAGTACGCTATCCCGGAGCACGCTCCGTCGCTGGAAGAAGC
>DATHQX010000056.1:0-17136 GCA_035482295.1 Verrucomicrobiia bacterium | reverse complement strand
AATGGCCCGCGTACTGAAGTCGCTTGATGTGGCTGCGCTTCTTGAAAATATTCAGAACCGCATTGACGGTTCTAAGCAGGTGACAATCGATCCTAGTTCGCTGCTCGGACTCGGAGAGCACGTGCGTGAAAGTGGGGTTGCCCCTGTAGTCCAGTAGGGGCTGGCCAAAACGAGAGGCTCGCATTAGGAGAACGTCTAACGGCATTCCTAAGGCGAGCCTTTTACTTTGTGGCGGGTAACTGTCAGGTGACAGAACCGGTCTTATAAACCGGAATCGTGTGAGCGATGGAGTTCAAGTCTCCTGCCCGCCGCTGTTATTATAGCGCTCTCCTAACGAGGAAACTATGAAATTCATCTGGCTGCTTGTTGTAGGACTCTCGGTTTCTGCATTTGCGCAGGTTGCACCGCCAAAGCACTGGCACAAAGACGACGATGGTCTCGAACAACATTATCGCGACCTTAGGTGCTCACTGTTGTTGATCAGAACTGGTGAGGGATATGGAACCGGCTTTTTTGTCAGCGCCGATGGAGATGTGGCTACTGCCTCCCATGTACTTGGCCCTCGATCCTACACGTCTCTCCCGGACAAGAAGATGAAGGTAGACTTATCGCCGCCCGCTTCATTTGAGATAACGGACTACGAGGGAAAAGTTCACACGATCGCTGGAACACAGGTTGAGTCCAACCGAGATGCTTGGGGAGCAGACGTGGCACTAATAAAGACTGGCATCCAAACGAAATGCTGGTTGCTTCCTGCCGATGATAAGTCCACGGTCCCCGGTGAGCATCTAATTACCATGGGGTTCCCAGGTCTGGCCTTTGGTTCCGTAGCGCTCTATTCGGGCATAATGAGCGCGCGCCTGAAGCCAGACATTTTGGTGGGAGTGACTAATACCGGAGAAGCCGTTCAACAGAAAAATGAGTTTATTCGCGTACAGATGCCTATTTCTCCGGGGCTCTCAGGATCTCCGTTGGTCAATGACAGAAATGAAGTTGTGGGGGTTGTTACAGCAGCTGGATTTTCTACGCAAAAGCTGGACATGCTGATACTAGCTAATCGACAGCACGCCTTCGACGCATTGAATCCCCCTCCCGCAAACCCACCGCCGCCAGGTCAAGCGCAAGTAACGTTTAATGTTTTTCAGATTGTGGCGGAATTGGCTGAGTCACTGCGGGAGTTTGGTTCTCCTGGATACGGGGACGCTGTTCCAATAACCTATCTGAGGAAAGCACAGCCAACAAATCACTAACCCGAAGAACACGTCCATCAATAGCAACGGTCTCGTTTGGATTGGCTACTCGAACAGTATTGCTCTCACTCGATAAAACGACGCGATCTGTCGTTTGAACATGCGTTGTCGCAACCTGAGGCTGACTTGGAACCGTAGACTGAGTCTGATTCTGTGCATTTGATACACAGAAAGCAATACATACAAACGCTAGCAACGTCATTAGATGGCGCATCCCACACCCCCAAGCGAAGTTCGGGGATTTTACACCCGCAATAAACCCGCTACAAGTAGTTATTGTATTCCCTCCACTACAACTTAAATTGGTCACTCGTCACATATTGATGTGCGATCAACCCACTTGGAACAATAATTATATTGCACTTTCTGCCCCGTCACATGCAGTATAATGCCATAACGTCGCAGGTGTGTCAAGTGCATAATCATCCAATTCCAAAACTTTCCCGCCAAAGTCTTGCAAGTAAGAAACTTGCAGGCAAAGTCTTGCAGCGTCTGGGTTTACCTTGCTCTTATACGGATTACGCCAGGTTACTGATTGCCAGATCGGCCCGCTGGCGTGGTTACTCTGGAGTGGCTGCTTTTGCGCCCTGCAGCTTCTTGACGCTGGTGATAAGGTCGGGGTCGACTGGCAGGATGGCGGACGTATGGGTGATATCGAAGAGCCGGCGCACTTGCTCATGCGCCCCGGAAATGCGGAAATGGCCGCCGACTTCGGTCATCTCACCGTAAATCCGCATGATGATGCCCAGGCCTGCGCTGTCGACAAAGTCCACGTTGGTCAAATCGAGCACCAGCTTGCGCGAACCCTTCTCCAGCATGGACTGAATGATGGCTTCCAGCTCGCTGAGGCGGGTTCCCAGGGTAAAGCGGCCCGCACAGGAGACTCCGCTGATGTCCGGTTCGTAGTGGAACACTTCCATTGTCAGGATCATGGGCTAGAACTCTCGTCTCAGGAGCGGGTTCCCACAGTATCACGCCTTCAGTTTCGTTCAAAACAACAATTGCGATAGTCAAAAGCTGCTCACGATTGTCTATTCGGCCAAAATAGCCTTATGGCTGTCCTTGAACGCCGGATAGATAACCACTATGCTTGTCAACATCCCCTGCGCGCTTCACACCGCGTCCTCTAGCCAAGGAGCCTTCTCATGAAACCGTATCGCTCGCTGCCGACATCTCGGACGATTGCCTTCGTCGCGGTTTTAGCCCTGCTGACCTGCGCGGCATCTGCGCAAAACTATGTTGCTCCCAGCCATCCTGTGGTGGGCTCTCCGAACACGGTCACGGCGAACGCTCCCGTGCCGCGTCCGGCAACGCAGCCCTGCACGGTGACGCTCTTCCAGAACTTTGACTTCGCCGACTTTAATCCCAAGCCTTTTAACTACGCGCCTCCGGCAGGATGTCCCGGTCCGTGGGCCGCAGTGGTCTTCGAGGCCGACTGGTCTGTCGATCCGGGCGTGCAGTTTGACCGCACCACAAACATCTGGATCGGGGGAAACAATATCTTTTTCGGCACCACGGCCGAGCCTTCGTCGAATTTCACGCGCACCTGGCACACCGAAAGCAATCTGACCGAAATGAGTCCGCTGTTCACCGTGGCGCAGGCGGGTCAGGTGACGCTGGGCAACCTGGTCAACGACCAGTACACCAGCCACTATCACGGCAGCGCGTATCTCCAGTTCTATCCTCTGGCTCAGGGCCAGAATCCGCCGGCGACCGCGGGAGTGGTGTTGCCTCTGTCTGCCGGTTCAACCGGTGGAACCGTCACATTGAACACGCCTAGCGATCAGATGGCGGGAACGTTCACCATGCCGACCAATGTCCAGGCTGCCTATCTGGATGTCTTCGCGCAAGGCCAGTCGGGCGATGAGTTCTGGTACACCTGCGCTCCGAACGATGTGGCCGGCGAGTTGGCCAATTGCGGCAACAGTTCGTTCCGCGAGGCCGAGGTGAGCATCGACGGAACACCCGCGGGGGTTGCACCGATTTATCCGTGGATCTTCACTGGAGGCATCGATCCCTTCCTATGGCAGCCGATCCCAGGTGTACACACGCTTAACTTCGAGCCCTATCGCGTGGACCTGACGCCCTTTGCCGGCACGCTGAGCAATGGCCAGCAGCACACGGTAGCGGTGAACGTCTACAACGCCAACGGGTACTTCTCGGCGACGGCGAATCTGCTGCTGTACCTCGATTCGGGCTCGACGCAGATCACCGGCTCGGTGACGACGAACACGATTACGCCGCCCGATCCGTCGATTGTGGAGAACATCACCGCGCTGCCCGCGATCGTGTGGGGAACGTTGTCGCTGACCTCCAACCGCGGCTTCACTGTCGAAGGTTTCGTGAACACCTCGCACGGCCGAGTCGATACCAAGGTGGTTCAGAGCATCGACTTCTCCAACGCGCAGAAGTATTACGTGCGGACTGATGGCTCGATCTACGACCAGTATGTCGGCCAGAGCACGAGCATCTCGTCGAACACCACCACGACAGCCGGCGCCAACATCACCACCGACAGCAAGCAGTACTCGTGGCCGCTGGTGCTCTCGTACGACTACAAGGCCAATCCGGACGGATCGTTCCAGCAGTTCAGCGAAGCGCACCAGGGCTTCAATAAGACCGAGCTGATCAAGCTGAACGGCACCGCGACCTACTCCAGTTCGTATTCGGATGCGGTGTCGCCGACCGACACGCTGATCGTCAGCGCCTCCGGCAACGTGACCACGCAGGGACAGGCGAGCTCCGAGACGTATCAGTATCAGAACTCGAATGGCGCTTGCTGGAACGAAACGTTGCAGGCCTCGGCCGGAGACATTACTTCTGTACAGGGCGGAAGCTGCCAGCACAATCACAACGCGCGATAGAACTACGGAAACATTAATGGCCCGAGGCGAATGTCCTTGGGCCTTTTTCTTTTTGGAAATGTTTAAGTATGCGCGACTCGCGGCTGCTCGGTGTGAAGCCAGCTTTGTGTCAGGGCACGACTTCAGTTGTTCCGCAAGGCCAGCGGAAGAGCGGCTTCCTGAATAGACGTTAACGGCACGAGTAAACTCGTGCCCTGACACAAAGCTGCGTATGCCGAAGTCTTTGGTTGATTCGCCAGAGATCGTACCGAGTTAACTTCGGGGATGAGCTGGATGCGCCATGAGGTCATCGATCTTGGCCTCGAGGATATTGCGAATGGAGCAGATACCGAGCACTTTGCCGTGATCGTCGACAATCGGCATGTGCCGGTAATGGCGTTCCAGCATTACTGACAGCGCCTCACTCGGGGTGGTCTGCTCGGTGGCCATCTCCACCATCGGACTCATCAGCTCACGTACCGGCGTCCGTTCGGGATCGCGTCCACTCAGCGCGAACTTGGCCAGCACATCGCGCTCGGTGAACATGCCGGCGACGATCCCCTGCTCGTCGATCACGGCCACCGCGCCGACAGCCTTGTCGATCATCAGATGCACCGCATCGCTCACTGTCGCCGACAAATCGACGGTTGCCGGTCCTTCATCACACCATTGCAGCAGACTCATTGCGCCAGTCCTTTCGAGGAGCGATTGCGAGGTTATGTGTATTGCGTCGCCGGAGTCAAGGACATGTGGCCACGCGAGTTGAGCAACTCTGCCGGAAAAGCGGATAATCCGGTATGTTCTCCCGACGGTTCCTATCCGCGCCAGCCGTTGCGTTGGCCGTATTGCTGTGCGCCTTCAGCCTTTGGGCCGCAAAAGAATTTGTGATGCCCCGACCCGAGAATGCCAACGCGTATCCCAGCAAGGACGCACACACCAACGAGAAGGTGACGGCTGCGATCGATGTCTACAACGCGCCGCCGAAAAGCAATGTCTTCATCACTCCTTATGCCGAAGACGACATTCTACCTGTGTTTCTCGTCATCACGAACGACGGCGATCAGCCGATCGCGCTCACCAGTTTGCGCGCCGAGCTGGTGACCGGTGGCCGCGGCAAGCTGGAGTCGCTGACCAACGACGATGTCTTCCGCCGGGTCGCGCACATCAGCGGCAGCAGCACGAGCCCGCAGCGCGCAGGTCCAATTCCGTTGCCGGGTAACAGCAAGAACAAGAAGGCGCCGAAGCAGTGGCAGGAGATTCAGGCGGCGAACTTCGCGGCCGAGGCCGTCGAGCCGCATACCACCAGGGCAGGTTTCCTGTTCTTCGATGTGCAGAATGTCAGGCAGCCCCTGCAGGGCTCGCACATCTACCTGACGGGAATTAAGGACGCCAGCGGGACTGAGCTGATGTACTTCGATATTCCAGTGATCGCTTCCAATGCAGCGACGGTGCAATAACTACGAGTCGCCGCCGCTTCCCGCATGCGAAGACTGAATAGCTTTGGCCGAGTGCTGCGTAACGGTGCGCAATCGTGAGATCGATTCATCGTCGGCAAGGTTAATGCGTTGCAGCAGTTCGCCATATCGAGGATCTTCGCGAATCTGATCGTAGATCGGTCCGACCTTCAGGTAGCAGAGCAGGATGTCGCGGGCTTCCGCGGATTTCTCCAGCCAATGGAAGGCGCTCTCGATATCGCCCACACCCAGGTACAGCATGACCCATGACATCGGAGCCACGTACATCTGTTTCGCGGCTTCGTTCAAGCCGTCAATCAGGCCGAGAGCCTTTTCTTTTTCGCCGGCGCCGCCATAACAGGAGCCTAGTGGGCCCAGCAGCAGGGGATTGCGGTCGGCCAGCTCGTATGCCTTCTCCAGCTCGGCGATGGCCTCGGGATATTCGCGCTTCTGCTCAAGATTCAACGCCACCACGATGTGAGCCTCGATGTCGTTGGGATCGATTTCGAGCGCCCGGCGGGCTTGCTGGATGGAACGGTCGTAATCGCGGCGATAGTGATACACGCCGGCCAGATAAACGTTGGAAGGGACGGAAAGCGGATCGCAGGCGATGGCCTCGCGGATCTGCTCCTCGGCTTCATCGAAGCGGCCCGTCTGCACCAGCAGCAGGTTGTAGTACACGTGTGAAATCGGCAGGCCGGGTGTGAGCTCGATGGCGCGCAGAAATTCGCGCTCGGCTTCCTTCCATTCCCACTCAAACCACATGTGGATGACGCCCATGGAGGCATGCGCCTCAGCCAGGGTGTCGTCGGCCTCCAGCGCTTTTTCCGCCGCTTCTTTGGCTTGAGGCCACGCATCGTTGGGAGGCGCCAGTCCCCAGGACGCGACGCTGACGTGGTAGTCGGCGATGCCGGCGTAAGCAGGCGCGTACTTAGGATCTAGTTCCAGTGCGCGCTGGTAGTACTCCATCGCCTTCTGAAATCCCTCGGGGCTGCGTTTGTTCCAGTGGAAGCGCCCGCGCAGGTAGAAGTCGTAAGCTTCGAAGTTGTCGGTGTAGCGCTTGACCAGGCCGCTGCTGCCGATCTTCGAGCCCAGTTCGACCTTCAGCAGGTCGGCAATCGACTGCGCAATCTCTTCCTGGACTTCGAAGATGTCGGTGATCTTGCCGTCGAACTTCTGCGACCATAGACAGAAGCCATCACTTACGTTGACCAGCTGCGTGCTGACGCGTACGCGGTCTCCGATACGGCGCACGCTGCCCTCAACCACTGCGGAAACCTTGAGCTGCTCGCCAATCGTGCGAACGTTCTGCGCCTTGTTTTTGAACTCAAACGCGGATGTACGCGAAACCACCTGCAGTCCAGGGATGCGCGACAAAGCGTAAATCAGCTCTTCGGTAAGACCATCGCTGAAATATTCGCTGTCAGGATCGGAGCCGTGATTCAGAAACGGCAGCACGGCAACCGACGCGTGCGGGCGCGACGACACAGGGAAAACCGGAACGGAACCGCTGCGGACAGAGAGGGAACGAAGAGTGTCGACCAGCTCTCCGGCGTTGTCGGGACGGCGCGTGCGGTCCTTCTTCAGCGTCAGTTGGATTAGCTGATCAAGCGCCAGCGGCACATCGGGGCGGCGCGCGGACAGAGAGGGCGCCTCGAGATCCATGATGGCACGCATCACCGTGGCTTCACTGCCAGCCTCGAAAGGCCGATCGCCCGCCAGCATCTCGTAGAAAGTGACGCCCCACGACCAGATGTCGGTACGGCGGTCGAGCGGGTCACCGCGCAACTGCTCCGGCGACATGTATGGAATCGTACCGACAACCCCGCCGGTGTTGGTTAGACCAACGTCGCGCGGCAGTTTAGCCAGGCCGAAGTCGACGATCTTCACGCCGCCGTCGGGCAGCAACATGATGTTCGCAGGCTTGATGTCGCGATGCACTACGCCGAGGCTGTGCGCCTTCGCCAGGCCGGCCGCGACCTGCTCGGCGATATTCACGGCCTGCTTCAAGGGCAACGGGCCGCGCTCCAGGCGCATGCGCAGGTTCTCGCCCGGGCAGAAGCCCATGACGATGTACAACTCGCCCTCGGGCGTCTCGCCAAACTCGTGAATGGTGCAGATGTTGGTGTGATCCAGCAGGGACGCGGTGCGGGCTTCGCGCTCGAAACGCGTGCGCTGTTCCAGGTTCAGAGCGATCTCGCGGGAGATAAATTTGATGGCGACCGGACGATCGAGCATCAGGTCCTGGGCCTTATAAACCAGACCCATGGCGCCACGGCCAAGGCGTTCTGTTACGCGATAGTGGGAAATTGTGCTGCCGATCATCCGTATGGCCCCGGGGGAAAGTGCGCACTGTTACGACTAGTTCGGCAATTTATTGTACTGCCTCACTGGCTACTCGCGTCAGCAGGCTGATGGTCTGAAAGGCACTGACGCCCATGAGGGCATGATGCTCGTCGGTAAGCGGCAGGGCATCAAGCGTGCGATCCAGATCGTCGCGGTGCTGCGGATCCAGCTTCCCGTGGAGCAGCAGGTTGCTGAATGCCTTGCGCGGTACACCAATGCGATCAGCGGTGGCCTCAAAGAAGGCGACGTCGGGGGGAGTTCCCTCCAGCACGGCGATGAAGCCCAACAGAGCCACCGGGTGAACGTGGCGAATCCAGTAATACTGCGCTCCCGCCAGAGCAGCTGCGGACGGCGGCGGGATACGCTTCAACACGTCTTGACGCCTGAAGCCGAGCAACTCGAGATCGTCGAGCACCCACTCATCGTGGCCGGTCTCTTCCGGAATATGATGGCGAAAGTATGCCAGCATGCCTTCCGCGACGGGATCCTTTCCCAGCCGTTTCTCACACTCTTCCGCGGCGTTCTTCATCAGCGGCACGCTGCTGCGAATCACCGAGTGATTGCGGAAAAGGAACTCCGGATAGATCTCGCGCAGGCGGGGATGGTTCCACAGCGTTTCCGCCATGGCATCCATCTCCCCGCGCATGAGCTGGATCTTGCTGCGCAGACGGCGGCTATTGCTTACCTGAGTCATGACAGCGGACTGCATCGGGTTTCTCCAGCCTAGAAAACAATGCCGATGGTGCGGCTATTGCGCTGGGCAAAGTCGTCGCCCAGCTTGCTCTTGACGCTGATCAAGGCCGACACTTCGTCATCGGTGAGACTGTTGATGAGCTGCTGATCGGCCGGGTTGAGCGCGGCAGCCGCATTGGGAAGAATTAAGCCGGCCTGCGTAAGCCTCTGGACGTTGTTCACAGAACCCTCCTGGGGTTAACCACAGATTGATTGCACAGCGGCGGCCTTGGCCGCACTTCAGAAAACAATACCGATTGTGTTCTTCGACGAGGGGTTGATCGGCGACGCGTTGCAGTTGTTGTTGATCAGCGTCGTCCCCTGCACCTTGCCCCAGATGCTGATGAGGGCAGCGACTTCCGTCGAGGTCAGGCTGTTGATGATGGTCATTTCTCCATTGGTGAAAGTGGCGCTAGCACTGATTACGCCGGCACTCATGAGATCGCTCAGGTTCGACATACAAGCCTCCCTTTTTGAAGTAAGTTGAAGAACGTGTACCCAAGGGGTGACGGGAAGCTCGAGAAAAGTGGCCTTCACGAAGCTTCGTTTGGCAAGTATGAGCGTAGACTCAGACGCTAAAAAGTCGCCACCAGCGACGGCCGAACGGTTCGGTCCCCCGGTCGACAACTGCCTGAGCAAATAAGTTTCCACAAGGTACCACAACTGGAAGCATTGTCAAGGTACGGACTGCCCTATGGCCTGAGGGCCATCCGGGGCAAACCCAGCGTTCCGGAGACCATCCTACAGTTCTGGGAGAGCCGCCACCGGTGTCCAATACCGACCTCACGTCCATCCTTTGCCTTCTTCTGCTTCTGGTCGGATTCGCCCAGTTGCTTGGCTATTGCTTTCTCAAGCTGCGCCAACCCAAGGTGGTCGGCGAAATTCTGGCCGGCGTCGTGCTGGGACCGGCATTGCTGGGAAGGCTGCCGTTCATCGAACATCTCCTCCACGGCAGCAAGCGTCCGGGCGAGATTCTCGACTTTGTCTATTGGCTGGGGCTGCTGCTGCTCATGTTTCTCTCGGGCGCGGAAACCCGCCAGCTCTTCACCCGTGAGGAACGCCGCGAAGTGGGCTGGCTGACCCTTGTCGGAACAGGCCTGCCGTTTCTGCTGGCGCTGCTGCTGGGACCGTGGCTGGTTCGTCCTGCGCTGGCCGGTGCGAACGGCAATCGCCTGTCGCTGATCATTGTGCTGGCCGTCGGGGTTGCGGTCACGTCAGTCCCGGTGGTGTCCAAAATCTTCGCCGATTTGAAGATCCTGCACACCCGATTTGCGCGGCTGGTTCTGGGCGTGGCAGTACTTGAGGACATCGTGTTGTGGCTGGCGCTGGCGGTAGCGACCGCGCTGGCTGGCAAAGGCGCGCTCGATCCGCGAAGCCTGTCTTATCATCTGCTCTCGACGGTCGCCTTCTTCGCGTTGGGACTGACCGTCCTTCCGCGCGCCATCAAGCGCATCAACAAATCGCGCTTCAACGTGCTGGCGCAACAAGCGCCAGTGGCCTACGCCATCGCTGTTTTGCTGGGATACTGCGTGGTAGCGGGGATGCTCGGGGTCAGCCTGGTGTTTGCGGCTTTCCTGGCCGGATTCGCCGTGGTGCACAAAAAGCGCCGCCTCTTCGCCGACGCTCTGGATGCGATCGGCAAGGTTTCGTTCGCTTTTTTCATTCCGGTGTACTTTGCCATCGTCGGGCTGAAGCTCGACCTGGTTCACGGATTTTCTCTGTGGATGCTGACGGCTTTCCTGCTGGGAAGCTGCGTCGTGAAGGTGCTCTCGGTTTCGCTGGCAGGAAGATTTGCCGGCTTCCGTGGGCTCGACCTCTTCAATCTTGCCATTACCACTAACGCCCGGGGTGGTCCGGGAATCGTATTGGCCAGCGTGGCGTTTGAAGCCGGGATCATCAGCCCAACGTTCTATACAACCCTGGTGCTGGCAGCGGTGCTGACCTCCCAGATCGCGGGGGCCTGGCTGGACTACGTTCTCCGCCGGGGCTGGCCGCTGCTGACGCCGACGGTGACGGAAGAACCTGCGCTTGCCAGCGAGAGCGCGCCGTCCGCGGCATAGATCCCGACTGGCGAGGCCCACCACTTTTCCGGCACAATCAAAGGATGTACGCTCGCAAGATCCGAGTGCAGTACGAAGAAGGCGGGCAGAGACTCGCCTGTCCCATGAAGTGGCTGGACAGCTTCAGCATGCGCAACTTTACCAACGACCAGGTCTTTGACGACACCATTCCCACTGCCGATGGCGAGATGGAAATTGGAATGCGCGTGCCTCTTGAACGTCTGCGCGCCGCAATGGAAGACTGGTTCCGGCGCAAAAGCTATCTGCCGAAGGGCGCTACTTTGCTGGTGGAAGAGACATAGTGGTAACGCGAATCGTATTTATTGCCATCGCCCTGGCCCTGGTCATCGCGGCCATCTGGGCTTATCACCACGACCAGAAACTCAGTGAGAACGCCTCCCAGGTCACGATCGGCGACCCCAATGAAGTAGTGCGCCAGTTGCTTGGCAATCCCAGCAGCGAAGGGCCGTGTGGCTCGCTGACGGCCGTTCCCAAGGGCTGTGCCGACGAGTACGTCTACAAGTACTGGTACTCGATCTTCCAGCCAAAGTACGAGGTCATCTGGCTCGACAATGCCGGCAAGGTCATCGGCGAGCAGCACGTCCAGTCGCAGTTTTGAGCAAACAAAATGGCACAGCCGGAGCTGTGCCACAGTGTCAGACTCTGTGATTGTGGTACTCACTTGACCGGCTTGGGACCGGCGGCCTTGATCTGGGGCGGAGCGTCGAACTTTTCAAAGTTCTTGGCAAAGCGCGCCGACAGATCGGCAGCCATTTTGTCGTAGGCCGCCTTGTCTTTCCATGAGTTGCGCGGCGCCAGCAGTTCCGAGGGAACTCCGGGACACGACTTCGGGATACTCAGGCCAAACGCCGGCTCAATCTCATATTCGACGTTTGCCAGCTTGCCTTCGACCAGCGCATCGACCATCGCGCGGGTATACGGCAGGCTCATGCGCTTGCCAACGCCGTACGGTCCGCCCTGCCAGCCGGTGTTGACCAGCCAGCACTGCGCGTTATGCTCACGCAAACGGCGACCCAGCATTTCGGCATAAACCTTCGGAGCCAAGGGCATGAACGGCGCGCCGAAGCAGGCTGAGAAGGTCGCCTGCGGCTCGGTCACGCCGGCCTCGGTTCCGGCTACCTTCGCGGTATAGCCCGACATGAAGTGATACATCGCCTGCTCGGGCGTTAGCCTCGATATCGGCGGCAGAACGCCGAAGGCATCGGCCGTGAGGAAGATCACGTCCTTCGGATGACCTCCGAAGCCGGGGATTACCGCGTTCTCGATGAAGTCCACCGGATAGGCTGCGCGTGTGTTTTCGGTCTTGCTGTCATCGTCGTAGTCGGGGACGCGGGTGACCGGATCCAGCACGACGTTCTCAAGCACCGAGCCAAAGCCGAGCGCGTTGTAAATCTGCGGCTCGGTTTCGGGACGCAGGTTGATGCACTTGGCGTAGCATCCGCCTTCGAAGTTGAAGACGCCTTTGTCGCTCCAGCCATGCTCATCGTCGCCGATCAGGCGGCGCTTGGGATCGGCCGACAGCGTGGTCTTGCCTGTGCCCGACAAACCGAAGAAGAGCGCGGTCACGCCATCCTGCCCGATGTTTGCCGAACAGTGCATGGGGAAAACATTCCGCTCAGGCAGCAGGAAATTCATGATGCCGAAGATCGACTTCTTCATTTCGCCGGCGTACTCGGTGCCGCCGATGAGCACGATCTTCTTGGTGAAGTTCACGATGATGAAGACCGGCGAGTTCGTCCCATCCCGCTTGGGATCAGCCAGGAAGCCGGGTGCGCTGACGACGGTGAATTCGGGCTTGTGGCTCTTGAGCTCATCGGGCGTTGGCCGAATGAACAATTGGTGGACGAACAAATTGTGCCAGGCAAATTCGTTGATGAACTGAACCGGCAAGCGATAGTTGGGATCGGCGCCGCAATAGAGATCCTGCACAAACAGCTCTTTGCCGGCCAGGTATTCGAGCACGCGTTCGTAGAGGGCGTCGAAGACATCGGGCGAGATCGGCAGATTCACCGAGCCCCAGTCGATACGGCTCCCGGTGATCGCATCCTTCACGGCGAACTTGTCTTTGGGAGAGCGGCCGGTGCACTTGCCGGTTGCGGCCACCAGAGATCCGCGAGAGCCCAACTCGGCTTCGCCGCGGCGCAACGCAGCCTCGATCAACTGCGGGGGATAAAGATTGCGTTGAACGTTTTTCTGCCCGAGCAGCTGCGAGACGTCGGGTGTTTGAAGTAAAGATGACATAGGAAATGCTCCTTCAATTAAGCCGAACATGGCAAACTCCGGCGAGCAGCATTCGCATTCCGGAGCAGCGCAGAAAAACTCTACAGAATAGATGCAAACCGGCCCGTTCAGGAGAGGTCAGCGAGCGGGTTGGAGTGCTTCATCCATGACGGCCTTGAGCTGGTCGAGAGTTTCCTCGACGGTCAGGGTATACATCTCGCGGCCGTTGTCCTCACCTGATTCGATTGCCCACTTCAAGTAATGACCGGCAATCTGCACCGCCATCGGATCGGTGATGATCTTTCCAGTTTGCCGGTTGTATTCCACCCATGCCATGTGGGGCAGGGCAATCCACACCGGCCGATCGTCGACCATGAACTTGATATCCACGGCATCGGCATGCCGCGTTGCGATAGCAACAATAAGGGCCTGATAGCGGCAATACAGCTGCTTGCCGCTCCAGCGATCTACAGCATGGAATTCGTCATACATAACAAGAAATCATAGCTGACCGGCAAGCGCAGGGGCAACGGGAAGAACTTTCAGGTAGTGTCCTAATTTCAAATCAGGACAGTACCACCTTTCAGTGCCCCTGGCCGGAGGTCTTCTGGTTGCGGAGGTCAGCTCTTCTGCCGCTCTTCGCCCAGCGTGACCGGAACCTTCATCTTGCGGCTGCCCCGAAAGACGGTGACGAACACGCGGTCGCCGGAGCGATGCTTGTTCATGGCATTGGCCAGGTCCTGCTGATCGCCGATCTGGTCGTTGTCGATGGCAACGATCAAATCGCCGCCAATCATGATCGGCGTTGCTCCCAGATAGGCGCGCTCGTTGCCACCTTTTAGACCCGCCTGATCTGCGGCTCCGCCGGGAACTACGCGGATGATCAGCACACCATAATTGGCCGGCAGGCCGATCTCCTGCGCCAGTTCAGGACCGATAGGAAGGGATACGATACCGAGAGAGGGCCGGCGCACCGAGCCGAGCGTAATCAGGTCGTTCAGCACGGCCTTGGCGGTGTTGATCGGGATGGCGAAGCCGATGCCGGCGCTCTGGTTCGAGCCACCAGTCGCGATCATGCTGTTGATGCCGATAACCTCGCCATGCGAATTCAGCAGCGGTCCACCGGAGTTGCCGGGGTTGATGGCCGCATCGGTCTGGATGGCTTCTTCAATGTACGCGCCTTCGGGGCTGCGGATCGGACGCAACGAGCTGATGATGCCGCGCGTCATGGTTCCGGACAGTCCAAACGGATTGCCGATGGCGAACACTTTCTGGCCGACCTGTAAATTCTTGGACTCGCCGAGGACGGCAGGAACGACCTCCGGCGCCTTGATCTGCACTACGGCGAGATCGTGGGCGCGATCGCGGCCAATCACGGTGGCGCGATAGGTCTTCTTGTTATGCAGAGTAACGTCCACTTGCTGGGCGTCTCCCACAACGTGGTAGTTGGTGAGGATGTGCCCTTCCTTGTCGATGATGAAGCCCGAGCCCTGGCCTTCCTGCGGCACCGGGCCGAAGAAGAAGTCGTAGGCCACGGTCTTCGAGGTGATGTTGACCACCGACGGGATCACGCGGCGGTACACCTCAATGTTGTTCTGCTCTTCCGGGTCTAGCTTTTCCGGCCCCGCAGCCTCGCTGAGTTCCACATGCGTGGGCCGCGAAATAATGTCGGCGACCGGATTGGTCCCCTGATGATGGGTGGTAAACCAGTAAAAAGCGCTGGCGAGAACGATGCCGAAAAATAAAGGTCGTAAGAATTTCATGCCATCTTTGAGGATTTCTGCTGTCGGAGTCGCGGAACAGAAAATAGACGTCCTCTACCGAAAAGTGTAACGAAATCGCCCGGGTGTGTGCATCTGGGCGTTAGACGGAGCCGGTTCCACGGGACCTCGCGTGGTCTTGCAGCTGCGCCCAAACCAGTCCGACCTGCCGCTCTGTATCCTCCAGCGAGCGCGAGTTGTCAATCACATAGTCGGCAGCAGCGGACTTCTGCTGGTCGCTCATCTGTACCGCGCCGCGTCGCGCGACCTCGGCGCGTGCAGACTCGACCGGAAGCCCCATGCGCTGCGCGTAGCGTTGGACCTTGCGCTCGAGGTCGCAGGTCACGACCAGGATTTTGTCGAAGTCCTTTTGCGCGCCGGCTTCCAGAAGCAAGGCAGCCTCGACTACCGCGATCCCGTCCGGATTGGTTGTTGCCATCCCGGCCATCCAGCGCTTTTGAGCCGCGACCACGGCGGGATGAACGATGGCGTTCAACTCCCCAATGCGGGCGGGAAAGACGATGCTCGCCAGCTTCTTGCGATTGACAGTGCCGTCGGAATTAATGATCTCGCGACCAAAATGATCGACAACTGCGTCGTAGACCTCAGCTCCCGGCGCATAAAGCTGGTGAGCCAGTTCATCCGCCGAAAGATAGTGCGCGCCGCGAGCTACCAGCATCTGTCCGACGGTCGACTTGCCGCAGGCGATGCCGCCGGTTAGTCCTACGCGCAGCATCTCTTACTCACTCGTTTTGGCGAATCTGTCATGCCGAGTCTGAAACTGCTGGCAGTATATAGGCCCGCATCAATTACGGGTGAAGGTTGGGAATGTCGGTCTGTTGTTCGGTGAGCCCTGGCGCTGGAAAGCGGAAAGTGCGCCATCCGATATCGTCGATGGACTGATTGGCGTTGGAGAGAACCACAACGCCGACCTTGCGGCGAGGATCGTATCCCATAAACGTGTTGTAGCCGTTCGTCTGTCCGTTGTGACAGATGACGCCGTTCTGGATATGCCAGCCCAGTGCGATTTGCACTCCGGGCGATACGGGGCGATGCACGCTCAGCATCTTCTTCATCGCGGGCTCAAGGGGAGTCCTGATGATGCCCATGTTGGCCGCCAGAAAGATCAGCAGGTCGTTGGCGGTGGAGCGAATGCCGCCGGCGGGCGCGAGCGCCGGAATCTCCCAGGGATGCGCGATCTTAAGACCGGTACCGTGACCGGGGGTGAAGTTGGTTTTCATCTCTGGAGTCAAATGCACGGCAGTACTGTGCATCTGAAGCGGGTCGGTGACGCGTGTGCGCAGCAACGTCTCGTAATCGGTGCCCGCCCGCAAGGCGAGTAGCTGCCCCAGCAAGCCGACGGCGAGGTTCGAATACTCATACTTCTGGCCGGGATCGCGGGTCAGCTCGTAATGATTCAGGAACTCGAACATCTGCTCCGGCGAATAATCCCAGTTCCAGCTGTTAGGCATGCGCGGAAGTCCCGAATAATGGGTTGCGAGATCCAGCAGCGTGATTTGTTTGCCGTTGCGTGTGGGCGCGTGTACGGAAGCCGGTAGATACTTGGAAATCGGATCGTCGAGCTTGACTTCGCCTTTCAACACCATGTCGGCGAGCAGCAGCGAGGTGAATACCTTGCTGATCGAGCCGATCTCGAAGACCGTGTCGCCATCGGGAACGCGCGGGTCGGAGGCGTCGAAGTGCCCGTAGGCGATGATCTCCCGGCCGCGCTTATTGATGACCCCGACCACGATGCCGACGTTCTTATGCTGGACATCGATGCGCTGGACCAGCATGTCCTGGATTTCTTTGGAAGTGGCCAGCCGTTCGGGAAGGGTTTGGGCGCTGCATACCACAGCGACCGACAGCAGCAGAACCGAAATCAGAAGCGAGTTACGAAGGACAAGGAGCCGAGGCGCCATCGCGCAATAAGCCTAACTCATTTTTCCGAGGCGGCGAGTTTCGGTCGTGCTTTGTAATGCAAAGTACTTGACATGTTGCAACTTCACGGGCTACTGTATTTTCATGCAAGATCAGCGACCATGTCGCCGCAAGAGCCGCCGGCCACTCGAGCCCGAAGCTCCGGCTGCCCTGGAACATCTGCGCGTGATCCGGCAGACCATGGAGCGCAGTTCGGCCTTCACCGCCGTGCCAGGATGGGGATTCTGCATCATGGGCGTGACTGCGCTGATCGCGACCCCAATCGCCCTGCATCAGAAGACAGCCGAAGGATGGCTGGCGGCTTGGCTTATCGAGGCGATGGTAGCCGCGACGATTGGGCTGGCAATGATGCATCGGAAAGCAACGCGGCTGGGCACCGAGATCCTATCGATCTCCGGACGCAGACTTTTCGCCGGGCTGTTGCCCGCGCTGGCCGCCGGCGGTTTGCTGACGGTGGCGCTGATGTGGAGTGGGCCGGGGGGGCTGATTCCCGGTGTCTGGCTGGTGCT
>DATHQX010000055.1:0-2052 GCA_035482295.1 Verrucomicrobiia bacterium | reverse complement strand
CGCAATGGTCCGGCTGGCCGGAGATCTCGACTTAAGACGCGCCGATGACCTCACCCCGTTGCGGTTGGCCGGTACGCCGAGCGAGCTACATCCCTTCATTGCCTCGATCAACGGACTCTTGGCTCGAGTGCAGCTGTTGATCCTAAATCCGGGAGTTGACGGCTTTGAATCGAGCCGCTGGAGCCGTTCTCAACCGTAACTGGCGGCTCCGGCGGGCTGGAGTTGGCGTGGCGGGACCAGTATTCGCCCACGTAGAAACTTTTTGAGAGCTTCGCTGAGGATCCGGTACCAGCGTTCAAGGGGAGTCAACTGCTCCGCAGTCTTTCGTAGTTCAGCAAAAAAGTTGGCGATGCGGGTGAGCGCCTTGCGGGCGCGGTGATGCTCGCCGTGGCTGCTGGTGATCGTCACGGTGGTGCGGCCGGCGTGACTTGTCTGCCGGCCGATAGCGTGAAGCAGCAGGGGCCGGCTGGTGATCGCTTCGCGATGATGATTGGGGTCGGCCAGCCGCACGAACAGATTCCACCAGTTGAAGAACAGCGCGACCAGGCCCGCCATCAAACGGCAACGCTTGAGATCGCTGGTCGTGAAGCCGCCCCAGCCCCACTGGTTCTTCAACTCGTCGAAAACGTTCTCGCAGTCGGCGCGGTCGCGATAGAGCTGGCCGATGGAAAGAATCTCGCTGTCGAGCGAGGTCACCAGAACGGCGTATTCCCAGACCTCGTCGTCGTCTTCGATCTCAGCAAAGCTGAGCCTGAGCTGGCCCGCATCATCGCGTTCAGCAAGCGCCAGCGAGCGCTCAAGGCGCCGCCGCAAGATCACGATGCGGCGATGCCGGCCCCATCCATCAAGGCGCAACTGGCCGTCCTTGCCTTGCCACCGGCAGCCAGCATCCTGCCAGTCCTGCTCGCGCATCGCCCGTTCGATCGCGCGCTTCACATTTGCCGTCAGCCGCAGCTTGAACAGATAGTTTTGGCCACGCTGCTCAGCTTCGCGCATCACCGGTTCGTTGCCGAAACCGGAATCGCCGCGCAGCAGCCACGGCCGCTGTTCCGGCGTCAGACTGTCAAGGAACTTCCACAGGCGGGGCGAGGCATGCTTGGAGGTGTGCTGGTTGCCGGGCGCGACGTCCACCGCCAGCACCAGCCGCAGGTTGGCCATCATGTAGCAGTGATAGCTGTGCGATGGCCGCCCCGGTTTGCGAGGATTGTAGCCCACCACGGCGCCTTCCTGATGCCCGTAGAGTGGCTTCACTGTCGTATCGATGTCGAGAATCCACGGCACGCTCAAAAGCGGCCGCGTCGTGTAATCGAGATGTCCCTGCACCCAGCTCTCGCCGGCCTCTTCGTCGATCTTGTCGAGCCCACGCCGCACCGCGTCCTCGCTCACTGTCCGCGTCATTCCCAGGAGCGGCGGATTCACCGGGTCGCATCGCACCGTCGTCATGTGTGCGTATCGATTATGCCCGGCCAGCACCGATAAAAATATCGTGCCGATGACATCGCGCTTTCGTGGCGCATTCGGGCTCGTGTAGTCCAGCGGGCAGTCCGCCACCAGGCTGTCGAACAGCCCGCCTTGTTTGATGAACTCGATGAAGAACGGCATCTGCCCGAACGGCGTCACCGGCGCGCTATTGTCCCATTCTACGTGGACGCGCCCGGCAAAAGTGTCGGCTACGACAGGCCCAGAAAATAGCCGCTCTACTACCGGTTGATCACCCTTCGGGAGACTCCCGATAACCCTGCGATTCGTTCCCATCCCTTATGATAACAACGATTTACGCGATCGTTGAAGCTGCCAACTCACGGATTTAGGATCATTGGCTTTATGTTGTTTGCGCTCCGGCCAAACCTGAAGTCTGAATATATCTTTTTTTCTGGCTGTACCATATTGACGGATGGCCTAAGCGAAAATTTCGCTGCTAGGAAACCTATGCCGGAATAGGCGGTTACAATTGTGATGATGGTTCGTTCCGTCGAATCCTTAAGGGCCACAGAGATCGCTGGTACCACAGCAACAACGAGCAGAAGTCCTACCCCGAGAAATCCATATTTG